>CAYQVA010000079.1:0-7798 GCA_964420815.1 uncultured Anaerolineae bacterium | reverse complement strand
GGAAAGAAGGGGGACTCTTTGGCTTTACAGGCTGTGGATGTTGATTTCTCCTACTACGATGGCCTGGTTTTGCAGGATGTCAGTTTGGGGTTGCGGGAGGGGGATTTGGTGGGCCTCATCGGGCCCAACGGCTCGGGCAAGACGACGCTCATCAGGGTTCTGAGCGGGCTGCTTGCCCCAAAGCGGGGCCATGTCTACCTCGATGGGCGGGACATCCGCGAGCTTAGCCGTCGCCAGATCGCCCGCAGAGTGGCTGTTGTGCCCCAGGGGCTGGCCATGCCCTTCGCCTTCACTGCCTACGAGATGGTGATGCTGGGCCGCACGCCCCATGTCAGGCCGCTGGTCGGCGTGGGGCCACGGGACCGGGAGGTGGTGAGGGAGGCGATGGCCCTGACTGATACCGAGCACCTGGCCCAGCGCCTATTCTACGAGCTCTCCGCCGGCGAGCAACAGCGGGTGATCGTGGCCATGGCCCTGGCTCAGGAGCCCCAAATCCTCCTCCTCGATGAGCCAACAGCCCACCTGGACATCGTCCACCAGATGGAGATCCTGGAGTTAGTCAAGCGGCTCAACCAGGAGAAGCATCTGACCGTCCTGGCGGCGATGCACGACCTCAATCTTGCGGCTCTCTACTTCGATCGCCTGGTCCTGTTGAACGAGGGGAGGGTGGTCGCTATGGGCGCGCCGGCTGAGGTCCTGCGGGAGGAGAGCATCCGGCGCGTCTTCCGCGCCAGGGTGCGGGTGCAAGGCCATCCCACTCGCGAGGTCCCACAGGTCATCGTCCTGCCTGCCGCTTAGAATCGGCCCCAAAGAGAGAAGCCGTCTGTGCTTTTTGCGCAGGCGGCTTTTTTTATTTCCGCGCGTGAGGCGTGAGGCGTGAGGCGTGAAGCGTGAGGCGTGAAGCGTGAGGCGTGGTTAGAGAGGGGTGTCATCTTCTGTGTGATAGGCGACTATTTCTTCCTTGAGAACACGGCCACGCTGCTCTGGGATCATAGTTAACAACAGGCGGGTGATCTGGGTAAGCAGACCGATGCGGTGGGTTGTGACAGCGTGGCCCAGAACGTGTCGCCCTTTGTAATACCAGTCCCGGCTTTCCCTGGCTGAGCCGAGTGCGTACTCGTAAAAGCGGGCCCGGTCTCTGCCGGTGCCGCGGCTATATCCTTCGGCAAGGTTGGCGCTGATAGAACCTAGCGCCCGGTAGAGCTGGTTCGACAGGGCAACAGTGCGCTTATCCCGGGCCAGCTTTGTGACGTCGTGCCAGCCCAGGTTCGCTGCAAACAGCGCCAGCCGGTAGGCCTCCATCCTCCACAGCGAATCGTTCCTGATCTCCTCTGGCACCGTCGCCACCCATTCCTCGAAATTCATCGTTCCCCCTCATTTCTCTTCACGTTTCACGTTTCGCATCAATCCCTGTTAGGGTTTGAGCACCTTTGTAACTAGTGGGCGTTACCGTAAGCAGGGCGCATCACGTCAAGTTTCAATCCCTGTTAGGGTTTGAGCACCTTTGTAACTGGACGACATAAAGCTCGAGGCCGCAATCCCCGTTGTCAAGTTTCAATCCCTGTTAGGGTTTGAGCACCTTTGTAACGTTGGGTGGCGCAATTTTCCCTTCCTGATGCGTCACTTGTTTCAATCCCTGTTAGGGTTTGAGCACCTTTGTAACTGGCTTGGGTGGGTCGTAGAAGACGTTTACAGGAACGTTTCAATCCCTGTTAGGGTTTGAGCACCTTTGTAACCGCTCAAAATTTTGCTCCTATTTTCTCCCCTTTCCTCGCCCTAGCTCGCTCTATCTGGCCAATTTGAAGCACCTTCCGAGCATCTCCTTCCTCAGCCCATTTTCAGCCCAAATCGGGCCCCTTCCCTAGCGAGAAAACCTCGCTCTACCTCGCCCTAGCTCGCTCTAGCTCGCCCAGGCTCGTTTTCCGAGCATCTCGGCACTGAGCGAATCAACGAATCTACGAATTAACGAATCGTTTGTTTCCTCGAATGGGCGATCTCTGTTACCAGCAACGCGATTACCTCATCCAGCAAGGCCAGGCGGTGCTCTACCACGGACTTTGGGAGCAGATGACGACTGCGCCAGTACCAGCCTTTTGTCTCTCTGGCTGAGCCCAAAGACACGCGCAGATGGTAAAGACGCTCTTTGCCGTAGCCACGCCCGTGCCCCTCCTCGATATTGGCGCTGATGGAGCCCGTGCTGCGGATCAATTGCCTCGCTGTCTCCTGCCCCCGCAAATCCTTCATCAATGCTTCGCAGTCAACCCAGGCCAAATCATACAGTAACAGCGCCTTGCGGTAGCCGTAGAACCTCCACACCGGCTCGGCCTTAACCCGCTCATGCACCTCCGCTTCCTATTCCTCACACGTCATTTGTTGATTCGTTGATTCGCCCATTCGCTGATTCGCCCATTCGCTGATTCGCTCACTCGCCGATTCGCTCACTCGCCGATTCGCCTCGTCTGCCCCATCCCCATCGTCGTCTTGTAGCCCGTGCCGCAGAAGAGAGCGAAGTCGGCCAGGAGGTTGACCATGCGCCAGAGGGCCCTCTCCCGCCGAAAGATGGTGTAGCCGCATCTCCCCACGCAGCCTATCTCCCGCGCCGGCCCTATCTGCACCACCGCCGTCCTCAGCTCGTATTTGGTAATGGCCACATCCGCCTCCACCAGGTCCAACAGGTCGCGGTCGAAGGCCGGGGCGCAGTATCTGTTCCAGGCGGCCAGATAGCCCCGGAAGATGCCCTCCGGCCAGGGCACCACCACGTTGCGGTGGATTCGCCGGCAGGCCGTGGGGCTGGCGAACTCCAGGGTGAACCTCCTCCCCACTTTAGAGGCGGAGAACCACTCCTCCACCAGTGCTTCGGCCGTCGTCGTCCGCGCCCAGGCGTGACCCTCGCCCTCGGTGAGGGGCGTCTCCACCCGGAAGCGGCCCGGCCCCAGCTCCACCACTGGTGGCAGGTTGGGCAGCACCTCCTCAGCCAGCAGGCGAGAGAGGTCGGCTTCGACGGAGGTGAAGCGAATCCAGTAGCGTTCCCCCTCTCGCACCTCTGGCTGCACCAGGTGGGGTTTCTCCCAACTGAAGAGCGCCGAGACCGTGAAGGGCTTGGCGCCCCTGGGGGCGTGCAGCTCCTCGGCCAGGGATGGATTCACCCTCTCGACCAGGTTCAGGAAGAGGGCGTGGCAGGCCCGGCCCAGGTAAGCCTTCTCCTCCGGCGTGTTGGTGGCGGTGAGGGGGATGACGGCGGAGAGGAGCATGTTAACCTCGTCTAATCACGATAGCCATGTTTCCGAATACCTCCCAACCTTCGAGGAAATTAGGGAGCTTGATTTCCTTTGGTCCATCCAGGGGATCGATCATCAGGAGCCGATCGCCCCTCAGGCTTTCGATGATCACCGCGTGGGTATAGGGGATATAGCTAATGGGAAACATGTTGATATAGGCAATGGGGTAGATACCCCTATCCACCAAGCTTTTCAGTTGATCCACGGTGAGGTATTCGAGGCTGGCGTCGAAGCCAAAGTCGCGGGCACAAGCCATCAAATCTTTGGCGCGGGTACCTAGCTCAGTCGTCTTACACCGCTCACGCAGCTCCGCCTCCGTGACCTTGACGCCGTGATACTCCAGTAGAATTCTCAAGCAGGCCACAGCACAGGAAGAAGCGGTCTCTTGCCTATGAAAAGGCAATTTCGATCTCATTCTTCTTCTCTTGGTAGAGCTGTCTGGCCAGCGCTTCCATCTCGCTGAACGGGGTCCACCCCACCACGTTCTCCCGTTCTGCTTCGATGGCGATCATCCCTACCTCGCCCAGTATGCCGACCTTAGGGTACGTCAACAGCACGGGCACAATCCAGACCATGCGGGTGGGGAAGTGCACGCTCTTCGGCAGCCCAGCGGAAAAGCGATCGGGTAAATTTTCCACAATGAACCGATTTGCTGTGGCCATCGCGCGCTTATAGGAGATTTTGACTTCCTCCTCAAGAACCACAGACATGGTTTGACCTCCAGGATTTTGTTAGGCCGAACACCAGCTCACTGGCACCAGGCGGTGAAGGATTGGGCTAGGTATGTGAGGCCGTGAGGCCCGGCGGCCAGGAAGGGGTTGGCCCTCTCGACCAGGCTCAGGGAGAGGGCATAGCAGGCCCGTCCCAGGTAGGCCTTCTCCTCCGGCGTGTTGGTGGCGGTGAGGGGGATGACGGCGGAGAGGAGCATCTATACCATCTTCTCCCCAGCGTAAGTGACGGTGATCCTGACGTTGCCGAAGCCCTTGGAGACCATTCCCCCCATCCTAGTGATGCTGGTTAAGCGGTCCAGGATGAACTCCTTGATGAAATCCTCCTGCTTCCAGCGCGGAGTGCCCTCAAGCCACACATCCTTGTAGGAGTTCAATTTCCGGGGCTGACCGAGCGTCCAACCCCGAATCTCGTCATGCAGCAGCACCTCAAGCGTGCCGCGAAAGACCGCACCATTGGGGACGGCCTGGATGGTAAAGTTCTTTCCCTCGGCCACTGTGTTCAGTGCCCGATCGCGGCGATTGCAGTAGATTTCCTCTATCTCATCTTCGCTGACCAGGTAGAGATAGGGCACCTGCACGAAGCCCACCAAGCCCATCGTCCCTAATAGATAGCAGGTGGGGCACAGTTTATATGGCCCCCTCCCCTTAGCGCAGCAAACCCCTCGATATTTTTTGTGCTCATCCACCAAGATGCGCTCATCTTGTGAGAGGTTTGGCGTAGGGATGCAGGGCTTCATGGCTGGGTTATCGCTGTAGTTGAGGATGAGATACTCCTCCAGTTGAGCCCGCAGCGCCCCCTTCAGGCTTGGGCCTTGAACCACCACCCTCCCTCCCAGGACGGTGAATGGGTTGTGCACATCCGACATCGGGTCCCTGACGGCGCCGATGTGGAAGGGCTGTTCCGTGGTCAATTCCACGGTATACAGAGCAATCCGTTGGTTCTTTTTGATCTCAGGCATCGCTTATCCCTCCTTGCCGGGCGCCTCCGGCACGTAAAACTGCTTGATAGCGGCCAGCTTCTTGATGATGTAGCCTGCTTCGGCTCGAGGAAGCCGCTCCCGCTCCAGCGTGTGGATGATTTGCACCAGCTTGGTCAACTCATCATGCTTGTCCTTGAAGGCTGCATCATCCCACTTGCCGACGATATAGACCTCGGCCGTAGTGGAGCCGCTGCGTTCGTACTTCTCAGCCACATCGTTAAGAAGCCCGCTGACCGCGTCCACGCTCATCCCTTTCACGAGGTCGAGCACATCATTCAGTGCTCGCTTTGTGCGTTGTTCGATAGGGCTGATTCGCTTTCGTGCCCTCGCGGCACCTTCCCCCTTCGCCATCGTTACCCTCCTTCCTCCGATTGCAGGAAAACCTGCGGCCCGCGCACCAAGCTGCCTTCGAAGAGTGCCCTCACGTATTGGCCGCTTATGTGCCTTTCGTCAGGCCGGAAAAGATAGCCCCAGACCGGCATCAAAACCTCCTCGATGCCGAAAAGCCGCAGGATGGCTTCGTCATCAGGCAAGCGCACCGCCAATTTCCCCCTGTGCGTCTCCGTTACCTCAAGCGGCGGACGGGTAGCCGGTCGGTCCAACACACAATCACCTATCCCCTTGCTACGGAAGGCCCCCATCCTCAGCTCAATCCGCTCTGGCAGATGGGCTGTGTAATCGTTGTAGACCACATACACACGGCCTCGCACATTGACCAATATCTCCGCCTCAATGGGTAAGACAGAGATGCCCGTCAGCCGGTCACGTAACCCCTGGGTGATCCTCTGCCGCTTGAAAGAATCCAGCACTCCCACCGCGTGCAGGTCAAACTCGTGCCCCCACCACCGTAGAGGGCCCGCAGTGCACCTGTGATTTGCGAGTAGGGAATGCAGCTTTCGATGGTGGCTCGATATGTCCCCTTCTTGGTGCGCTCACCCAGGCAAAGCATATCAGCCGTTAAAGTGTAGACCCAAAGTTTCGTCATCTTCTTTCCCCGAAGCTCATCAGCTTATAATAAGCCAGGATGTCTCCCATCCGTAACTTCCTATCGCGGAGGGGTTTTTCGAACCTTTGCAGCAAGCGGGGCACCTTGCTTTGTCGAGGATGCTCCAGGTCACTGAGGAAGATTGCCGTAACCAACCCCGTGCTCCCGCTGCGCTGCTCGATGGCCGCCAGTTTGTGCAGATAAGTCCTTCCTTGGCGCGCTTCCCACTCCACCCGTCTATCTTGCTCATCGCGGGCATGCAAGTCCACGGCCAAAAGCTCCTCTAATCCCTCCAACCCAACCTCCAATGACGCGCTGCCTACCAAGCGTGCACTTACGGCTACCGGGGGGTTGGAGATGTAACGCCAGTGCTGGTAGAAGGGATACTTGGCTGGCCCGATACTCATTCCTAGGCGGATGGGCGCTTTCTTTTCGGGCACCAGTTTGGGGAAGTATCGCTCTATCAGTGCTTTATATTCCCTGAGCACTTGGTTAACCTGCCTTCCCCTGCGCACTGGAAGCACCCAGGTATCGGCTGCCAGGCGAGCGAAATATTTAGGGTCGCCCAATCCATGCAGGAAGTTTTCCATTTCCATCAGTAGGGTTTGATAATCGTCCACGAAATCCCGTAAAAGGGCAGGCATCCGCAGGTTGGCTTTCATCCGCGCCCTCGTTTCCTCGCTTAGGTGCTTGCCATTGACCGTGATGTCATCCACATAATCGCCGAAGAGCCCTGCCACTGTTCGTTCAAGTTGCTCTGCATCCAGTCCGATCCGTAGCCAGAGCACCCTACCGCGCGCTCCCTTCAGCCACTTGCCTAACTCCCTTTGACTAAAGCCGCCCCTCCGAATCGCCTGACAGCGTCGACAGAGGTAATCCATCGTCGCCCCAAATTGCAGCGGCTTGCCAGGCCGCATCTGGCATATCTCGCAGATGGGCGGATTGAAGGCGGGTGTGATGTCTAGGGGATAGAAGGCTGTGACTAATAACTCCGGCTCTTTTATACTCACCACTTCTAAAGCTCTTAGGCTTTGAGTCAATTTTTCCTTGGCCCGCTCAGCGTCCTTCCGCTTTCCATGCACCCGCTTGCATTCATCAATGAGTCGTTCCTTCTGATTACCAGTGGCCTCTCTAATCTGCAGACTTAATGCGCGATAATGCTCCTCCAGCGTGGTGATCTGCTCTTCTAACTCCTTAGTTCGCTGTTCGGCTTCCTGCCTTTGCCGTTCCAGATCTTGCCTTACTTGAGCCGCCACCTCCTCAGAGAACCAAACACCTAAGCGTCCTAAAGTGTCTGTTCTCACCTCACACTCTACGTAGAATCCGGCCTCTGCGTAACTCTTCAGCACATCGGCCAGTTTTGGTTTATTCCTCCCTGGGAGAAAAAGCCAGAGGGTATCGGCACTGGCGAAGAGCAGGTTGTCAGGATATGCCTGAGCAAACACCTCATGGCATTCCTGCAAGTGGTCGAAGATGCCCAAATCGGCCGGGCGCACCGGCTGCTGGTGAAACTTCACCGTGGCCCGCACCAGACGTCCCATCCACTTGGCCTCCGCGCCACTGACCTTGGTAACAGCTACTTCATCCAAGGCTAGGCGCGGCGGGTTGTCCAGCAACTTAACCGCACCTTCTAGCACACGATAGAACTTGCCTGTCAGCTCGGAGTGGGAGAGCAGCGAGGTCACCCGTCGGGCGGCATCTTTATCCTCGGCGCAGGCCCGCATATTCGATCCATACTCCGCCAGGTAGCCCGCCCAGTTTTGGTCCTTCTTGTATACATATTTGGGGCTGAGCCCCATCCCATGCCTGAACAGGCACGGGCTT
>CAYQVA010000078.1:0-7843 GCA_964420815.1 uncultured Anaerolineae bacterium | reverse complement strand
CCGAGTTCAACGCGGAGGAGTTCGTGGCAGGATTGCTTGGCTGATGGCGTATCGCGGATGGTATTCGCGACGTGATGCGAAATGGGCTGCTGAGATGACTACTAGGAAACTGCTTTCCATTTCAGAATTGCCGAATGTGCCTGCTGTGTATGCGATGTATGGTGGGCGAGGACGTGGAGTATACGTTGCATACGTCGGTATAGCCGATGCCCTGAAACGAAGGGTGATGCAACACCTTGTCAATCGTGATAGCAGTGTCGCTACTGGGACATCCGCTGTGGGCCTGAATCCAGATTATGTGACGGAAGTGCAGTGGTGGGAACACCCCGATTTCGGTGAGCGGCACGTTCTTGAAGCCGCCGAATTGGTAGCTTTTGAGGTGCTTGATCCTGCCCTCAGAAGTCGGGGCGCAATATCAAAGCGAGCGCAACAACTACATGCCGATGAAAGTTTCCGGGAGAAGATGCGCACATTGTTTTTGGGCGAGCCGACAGGACGCCTTGTTATCCCGACTCTTCAGGATGCGTTGGAACGGATTGCAGAGCTTGAGCGGCGACTTACTGCACTTGAAGGGCGATTGGTAAAGGAATGAAGCAGCCTAGCGCGGGTCCCGTTATACGTCATTGCTAGGAACAAGGAGAGCGGTTACGATGAGACAGCGCCCAAGGAGGAAATGGCATGGAGGAATTAAGGGATAAACTAGCCGAGCTGGAGCGCCGCATCAATCAGATTACGGTGCGTCTTTGACATCGCTGGCAAGGAGAAGAGAATAGCTGAGCTGGAGAAAAGGTCCCTTGAGCCCGATTTCTGGCTCGATCAGGAGAGGGCTCAGGAGACGATGCAGGAGCTGACCGCGCTGAAGGAGGAAGTGGGCCTGTGGCAGGACCTCACTCGACGCGTGGCCGACCTCAGCGAGCTCCTGGAGCTTGCTATGGCCGAGGGCGACGAGTCCATGGGCGAGGAGATCGCTCGCGAGACCGAAGAGCTGGCTGCCAGGCTGGAGAGCTTGGAATGGCAGCTGCTCCTCAGCGGAGAGCACGATGAAAAGGACGCCATCCTAGCCATCCACGCCGGGGCGGGGGGCACCGAATCGCAGGATTGGGCCCAGATGCTCCTGCGCATGTACCTCCGCTGGGCGGAAAACCGTGGCTTCAAGGCCAGGGTCCTCGACATCGCCCCAGGCGAGGAGGCGGGGGTGAAGAGCGCCACCGTGGAAGTGGCGGGCCGGTATGCCTACGGTTACCTTAAGGCTGAGAAGGGCGTGCACCGCCTGGTGCGCCTCTCCCCCTTCGACGCCGCCCACCGCCGCCACACATCTTTCGCCTTGGTGGAGGTGATGCCGCTCGTTAATGAAGACATTGAAATTGACATAAAACCTGAAGATCTAAAAATCGAAACCTTCCGTGCCAGCAAGCCTGGGGGGCAGCATATGCAGAAGACCGAGTCGGCGGTGCGCATCACCCACCTGCCAACGGGCATCGTCGTCTCCTGTCAGAACGAGCGCTCGCAGCTCCAGAACCGTCAGACGGCTATGAGAGTCCTGCGCTCTCGCCTCTTTGAATTGGAGCGTGAGAAGAGAGAGGCGGAGCGGGCTAAGCTCAAGGGAGGGCATGTCGCCGCTGGTTGGGGCAACCAGATTCGTTCTTACGTGCTGCACCCCTACAACATGGTCAAGGACCACCGCACCGGATATGAGACAAGCGACACGGAAGCGGTGCTGGATGGCGCCATTGATGATTTCATCGCCGCCTATCTCAGGTCAACCGCTGGGATATCCGGTAGGAGCTAGGAATTAGGTGCTAGTCCTTCTCCTGACCCCTAGCCCCTAACCCCTGATCCCTTTTTAGGAGTAAATCCATGTGGCAGGAATACCTTTTCCCAACCTCGGTCGAGGAAGCAGTGGAGATGCTGGCAGCCCATAAGGGCGAGGCCCGCATCATCGCCGGGGGCACGGACCTCATCATCCAACTCAGGAACAAGGAACGCTCAGCGAAGTGCCTGGTGGACATCACCGGGATCGAGGAGCTGAAGCGCATCTCGATGGATGGGGACACCATCGTTATCGGCGCGGGGGTGACCCACAGCCAGGTCGCTTCCTCCGATCTGGTCCGCAGGCGCGCGGCCGTCCTCGCCGAGGCAGCTCAGGCGGTAGGGTCGCCCCAGATCAGGAACGTGGGCACCGTTGTGGGCAACGTGGTCAATGCCCAGCCGGCGGCCGATACAGCCGTCGCCCTCCTGGCGCTGGGGGCTGAAGCGGAGATAGCCAGTCAAGCGGGAACGAGGAGGGTGCCCCTGGAGGAGCTCTTCCTCGGCCCAGGCGTCTCCAGCGTGGATAGCACCGCCGAGGTGGTCACCGCAGTGCGCTTCCCTGCCCTGGGGGAGAACCAGGGCTCAGCCTTCGAGCGCATCGCCAAGCGCAAGGCCCTGGCCCTGCCTATCCTGAACGCGGCGGTGGTAGTGACCCTGAATCCCGCAAGGGACGCTTTCCAGGATGCTCGTATCGCCCTCGCACCCGTCGCCCCTACGCCCTTCAGGGCAAGGGGGGCGGAGGAGGGCCTGCGTGGGGCTCCCGTCGTCCCGGAATCCATCGAGAAGGCGTTGGAAGCGGCCCTGCAGGAATCACATCCCCGCACAAGCCTCCTGCGGGCCTCGCGGGAGTATCGCCGGGAGATGATCAAGGTGCTCCTGCGAAGGGCCATCAATAGGGCTGTGGGCGCTGCCAGGGGAGGGGGATAATGGCATTACTGAGGATGAGCCTGAACGGCAAGGATGTGACCGTGGAGATCGAGCCCTCGGCCCTCCTGGTTGACGTCTTGCGCGACCAGCTGGGGCTCACCGGCACGAAGGTCGGTTGCAGCAATGGCGAGTGCGGCGCCTGCACGGTGCTCCTGGACGGGGAGGCGGTGCTTTCCTGCCTATTACCGGCCATGAAGGCTAATGGCAGGTCGGTGGTGACCGTCGAGGGCCTGGGCAGGGAAGGGGAGCTGCATCCCCTCCAGCAGGCCTTTATCGAGGAGGGGGCGGTGCAGTGTGGCTACTGCACGCCGGGGATGCTGATGTCGGCCAAGGCTCTCCTCGATAAGAACCCTAACCCCAGCGAGGAGGAGATAAAACGGGCCATCTCCGGCAACCTCTGCCGCTGCACCGGCTACGTGAAGATCATAAAGGCCATAAAAGCAGCTGCCAGGCGATGAGTAGTATCAGCCTCTATGTCCACATCCCCTTCTGCCGCGCTAAGTGCGCTTATTGCGATTTCAATTCCTATGCCGGCTTGGAGCACCTCTTCGGTGACTACGTTCAGGCTTTGGTGCACGAGATAGAGCTCGTCGGCCAGGCCCTTAATCTTGAAGCCAGAACCGTCTACATCGGCGGCGGCACGCCAACGGTGCTCTCCTTGGATCAACTGGTGAGCATCATGGTTGCTTGTCGCCGTTCTTTTCTCCCGGTCAATGATATTGAGATCACCATCGAGGCTAACCCCGGCACCGTTGATGGCGATTACCTGGCCGGCTTGCTTGACCTGGGGATCAACCGCCTCAGCCTGGGCGTGCAGAGCTTCAATGATCAGGAACTGTGCCTCTTGGGGCGCATCCACACCGCTGCCGAGGCCATCGAATCCTATCGCTTGGCCCGGAAAGTGGGCTTCACCAACATCAACCTCGACCTCATCTATGGCATCCCCTACCAGACCCTCGACCACTGGCGTGAGGCCCTCCGCCAGGCCCTCGACCTTGGCCCCAATCACCTCTCCCTCTACGCCCTCACCCTTGAAGAGCACACTCCCCTGGCGCAGAGGGTGGCTTGCGGCGAGGTTCCAGCCCCTGACGACGAT
Organism: uncultured Anaerolineae bacterium; assembly: GCA_964420815.1. Lineage (GTDB taxonomy): Bacteria > Chloroflexota > Anaerolineae > CAYQVA01 > CAYQVA01 > CAYQVA01. The sequence continues at coordinate 4,011 of CAYQVA010000078.1, read as the reverse complement.
CTGGCTGCCGACATGTACATCTTGGTCGAGGAGATGCTCGCCGAGGAGGGCTACGTCCACTACGAGATCTCAAATTGGGCGAGACTGAAGGCTGAAAGCTGGAAGCTAGAAACTAGCATCCGACATCCAGCTTTCAGCTTCCAGTATCCAGTTTGCCGTCACAACCTCACCTACTGGCATAATGAGCCCTATTTGGGCTTCGGGGCTGGGGCGCACTCGTATTTCGACGGGCGTCGCTATTACAACGTCTTACATCCCGCCGGATACATCGAGCGCTTATCGAAGGGCAAATCGCCCGTGGCCGAGAGCGAGGAGATCAGCAGGGATTTGGAGATGGCGGAGACGATGATTTTGGGGTTAAGGCTGGTGGAAGAGGGGGTGAGATTTAGTGACTTCGAGGGACGATTCGGGCGGGAGCTGCACGAAGTTTATGGGAAGGAAGTGGAGGAACTGAGGGAGCTGGGGTTGATTGAGGTGGACGATGAGAGGGTGAGGCTCACGGCGCGGGGGCGCTTGTTGGGGAACGAGGTATTCGAGAGGTTTCTGCCCTGATGGATGGTCTGCTTCCGCCACACGTAGCAGCGAGGAAGCGCCACAGGGTTGGCGCTTCCTCTGCTTTTTGTAGCCAATAAATTTTTAAGGTTCCAGCACTTGACAAGATGACCAAAAGGTGATATAATCTATATGTGTGAAAAGTCACTATAGGCATAAAACACTATTCTGAGAGGTGAGGGATGCCACGCGGTCGTCCGCGTAGGTGGATGGGAGGCAGAGGCGGTGTGCCCTGCCCCACGCGAATATATCGTTTCGTGGAGCCGTGTTTGCTCCTCTTGCTCCATCGAGAGTCCTCTCATGGCTACAGCCTGCAGGAGGGGCTGAAGGAGTTCGGCTTCGCGGAGGCACCCGTTGATCCCAGCGTGGTCTATCGCACCCTGCGGGAGATGGAAGCACAGGGGCTCGTGACCTCAACCTGGGACACCGAGGGCCCGGGCCCGCCGCGGCGGGTTTATCGGCTGACCGCCCAGGGCAATGAGCACCTGGCCCGATGGGTGGCGGACCTGCGGGAGATGGACCGGGTGCTGCACAGTTTCTTTGCCGCCTATGACGAGCACATGCGGGAGGGTGAGGGTGAGCATCATTGAAGACCTCATCGCCTCCCTGAGAGGCGATGTGCCCCTGCGCGAAGTGCGGGTCTGCGCCTTCTGGACGGCGGTGGTGCTCGATGACGGGCGCTGCGGATTGGCCTCCACGCTGCGGCCTGAGGAGCCTCAGTGTGCTGGCCCTGCGCCGCCGGTGCGGTGGGCAGGGCAATTGCTGGAGCACAGCGCCCTCGAGCTGGCCAAGCTGGCTCGATCGGAGAGCACGCTGGAGGCCTCCATCGGCCTGGCGGCCATAAACTCCCTGCTAGAGGTTGACGAGAATCAATGCATGGAGCTGAACGCGGAGGAGGTCATCCTGAAGGAGGGTGCTGGCAGGAAGGTGGCCATCGTGGGGCATTTCCCCTTTATCCCCAGGGTGAGGGAGGTAGCCGAGAAGCTTTGGGTGCTGGAGAGAAGGCCGGTCGAGGGAGACTTGCCTGCGGAGATGGCTGCAAAGGTGCTCCCACAGGCCGACGTGGTGGCCGTCACCGGCACCTCGCTCATCAACCACACTTTTGAGGGATTGATGAAGTTGTGCCGTCCCGACGCTTTGGTCATCGTCCTGGGCCCCACGGCACCCCTCTCGCCCGTGCTCTTCGACTACGGAGCGGACATAATCTGTGGAACCCTGGTCACCAACACGGAGTCCGTGCTGCGACTCATCGGCCAGGGAGCCAACTTTGGGCAGGTGAAGCGCGGCGGGGGCGTGCGATTGCTGACTATGACCCAGGCGTGATGTCCGTTTGATTTCACCGCATATCCTAACCGCCGAGCACGCAGAGATTCAATAACAGGAGTTACGCAGTTGCAAAGGGGAAGCGATTTTGACTAACCCCGTGCCTCGTAGAGCAGGGTTTATCCCTGACGAACACTCTCGCTGCATTGCGATTTGTGCGCAAACAGCTGTAAAGCGAGAGTGTTCGTCACCTGACGAACACTCTCGCTGCATTGCGATTTGTGCGCAAACAGCTGTAAAGCGAAAGTGTTCGTCCGTGAAGGGTCACCGAAAAACAACTGCATGAGAAAAGGAGAGGAAAGTGATTGACGAACGACAAGTGCATCAGGCATTGCAAGGGGTAAAACACCCCGAATCGGATCGTAGTTTGATGGAACTGGGCATGATCAGGGACGTAAGGGTGGAAGACAAGCAGGTGAGGTTCACCGTCGTCCTGCCCTTCATGAACGTGCCCGTCAAGGATCAGATCGTGAGCGAGGCGCGAGCGGCGGTGGAGAAGCTGCCAGGGGTTGAGCGGGTAACCGTTAAGCTGGCCGAGATGACCCAGAAGGAGCGGGCGCACTTCATGTCCGCTCAGCACGAGGGCTCAGCGCAGGGGCTCAACCGCGTCAAGCACGTCGTCGCTGTGCTGAGCGGCAAGGGCGGCGTGGGCAAATCCACAGTGGCGGGGCTCTTGGCCGTTGCGTTGAGGAGGGAGGGCTACAAGGTGGGCCTGCTAGACGCCGACATAACCGGCCCCAGCATCCCCAAGATGTTCTTCCCCACGCTAAAGCGTCCGAGCAACAGCCCCTTGGGTATCTTGCCGGTGGATAGCAAAACGGGGATCAAGATCATGTCCATTAACCTGCTTCTCCCCAGCGAGGACCAGGCGGTGATCTGGCGGGGGCCGCTCATCAGCAAGGCCATTCAGCAGTTCTGGGGCGATGTATTTTGGGGCGACTTGGATTACCTGGTGGTTGACCTTCCCCCTGGCACGGCCGACGCCTCGTTGACGGTGATGCAATCCATCCCCCTGGAGGGCGTGGTCCTGGTCACCACCCCCCAGGGCTTGGCGGGGATGGTGGTGCGCAAGGCGGCGCAGATGACCCGACACATGGGTGCACCCATCCTGGGGCTAGTGGAGAACATGAGCTACATCACTTGTCCCAAATGCGGGGAGCGTATCGAGATCTTCGGCCCCAGCAAGGCGGCGGCCACAGCGGAGAAGTTCAGTATACCGCTTTTGGGCCGGTTGCCACTCGATCCTCGGATCTCCAAGCTCTGCGATGCTGGGATGATCGAGAGGTACTCAGCCGACGCCTTCGCCCCCATCGCCAGGGAACTGGTGGCGAGCGTCGAGGGGAAAGCCGATAGATGAAGATCTATCTCGACTGTTTCCCTTGCTTCCTGCGCCAGGCATTGGAGGCGGCGAGAATGGCCAGGGCCGATGAGGAGCGACAGCGGGCGATACTCGATCGCACGATGGCCTTGCTCCGGGATGTCCCCCTGGAGAGCACGCCGCCGGAGATCGGAGATCGGGTGCACCGCATCGTGCGTCAGTTGACCGGTAACAATGATCCTTATGCCGCCGTCAAGGCGGAGAGCACAAGGGAGGCGCTTCGCCTCTATCCCAGGCTGAAGGCCTTGGTTGCAGAGGACGGGGACCGACTGGAGCGGGCGATCCGTATCGCCATCGCGGGCAACGTGATAGATCTCGCCACGGGTGTAAGTTTTGATCTCGAGGAAGGGTTAGAGCGCATACTGCATCAGCCTTTCGCCATAAACGATCTGGCAGCTTTCAAGCGGGCGCTCTCAGAAGCGCGGTCAATTCTTTACTTGGCCGACAACGCCGGGGAGACGGTGTTCGACAGGATACTCATTGAGGCGCTAAGTCTGCCGGTGACCTATGCCGTTAAAGGAGGACCCGTTATCAACGATGCCACAGTTGCCGATGCCCTGGCCGCCGGCCTGGGCGAGGTGGCTGAAGTGGTGAGCACCGGCTCCGACGCGCCGGGTACCATCCTGAGCAGGTGTAGTGCCGAGTTTCGCAACCTATACGAGCGGGCCGAGCTGATCATCGCCAAGGGGCAGGCAAACTACGAAACGCTGAGCGATGACGCATCCGCTCGCAGCAATCTGGCAAGCCCACTTGAACCG
>CAYQVA010000077.1:0-7848 GCA_964420815.1 uncultured Anaerolineae bacterium | reverse complement strand
CATAGTTAGAGATCTATTTCCTGTTAACTTCATGTAGAGATCTATAATGAGGTGGATATGTTTTGGTGTTCTGACCCTCTTTCCTGGTTCCTGATATTGAACTTTGAAATTATATTGAGACTTACGACCTTTAGAGACGTAGATTTTGACGCCTCCAGCGGTCGTGTGAACTAAGTGACGACGAGGCCACATGGATTCACCCCCTATTCTCATTCGAAAGTCAGTGCACCATTTTCTAAATTCAGGATGATCGAGCGCACCAGCTTCCCCCTCTCTGGATTATAGGCGGCTCTCATATCATCGTATAGATCGATGGCGATGGTTCGCCTATCCTCAAATGTAATGTGTACACATATACCCTCGTCAACATAGAAACCATCTAACTCATCGAGGGGGAAGGTCCGGGTGTTGCCAAATCCCTGGCGCTGAAATTTCATCATTATTCTCCTTTCTTTCGAGCAAATATCAGAAGATATCGGTGGATTATGTTTAGTAAGCCGTGTGGTTGATCTTCTAGCCCAGGGGTTTGCAAGCCCTCTGGAACAACTACAACGATCTCTTTGATAACAAAGCCTCTCTGTGGAGCCATATCTTCCCATATCAATAACCCCATAGGCCAAAGCGTTTGCCCGATTCGCATGTCCTTTGTATCCACCACTAAGAAACCACCTGGGGGGAGAATACTTTGAGCTTGCTTAGCGATCTCAATAACGGCTTTGCGATAAGCAAAGATCGTCTGTATATCTACTAACCGATTAGGCGGATTGATATATACAAGAGAAATCCTTTGCCGTAATGCTGTGTCTAAGTCTAAATCGCCCTCGCCGAATCGAACCTCAACGAAAGTGCCTTCGTGACCAGCAAACCGCCGTAGTAAGTTGCGTTTAATTTCAGCTTCCATCTTACCTTTCGGGAGAATCCAGACCGTTGTCGTTTCTAGGCTCTCTTCCTTAACAGCGCGTATTTGCTTTGCTAAGGAGCGATGAGGGAGAGTATATTCCCAGAAAGACATCTGCTCAGATACTTGTCTGACAATCGGCTTCTCAAAGATAGGCAGATACTCATGTGCTAAGAGGAGAAAGTTGTATTTAATGCTTCGTGTATACCAAAAACCCGTAGTTTTGCAGTGGTGCTGACGCTTAATGACGAGTTCTCGCAAAGCAAAGCCAGCGTTCAAAAATACCCGAATGATCTGGAAGCCAATGGGAACGACGTGCTTGGCTTTGCGCGCATCTCCGATGAGGATGGCGCACTTGCCTCCGGGCTTCAAGACTCGCAGGCTCTCCCGTGCCACCTTCCCCATTTCGGTAAGAAATTCTGGCACGGAGCATTTCGAGAGATCGCCCTCTATATTAGTGCTATACTTGATAATTCCTGCATAGGGTGGATGGGCGCAAATCAAATCAATGCTGTTGTCAGGAATGTCAGATAGGTCTCTGGCGTCACCAACAGAAACCTCAGGTTCATAGAAAAATGGATGTCCTTCGCCAAAAAGACGGCGGGGTGGAGTGAAGTTGAGATTCTCAAGAGTAATACCAATTGCCCCAGGATTAATGTCCCTGGCGATACACCTGCGACCAAGCAGTTTTGCCTCAACGGCTGTTGTGCCACCTCCCACAAAGTAGTCTAATACGACATCGCCTGGCTTGGAGTACTTTAGGATGACATTACGCGGGATATACGGCGACCAGTTCCCCCGATAGCGCCCATCGTGAGTAGCCCAATCGCCTCGTTGCTCAAAGCTCCAGACGGTGGTAGTTTCCTCACGAAAGTCTTTAGGTTGCCACCGCTTGATACGCTTCGGGCGCTTCAGCACACTGATATTGGCACCATAGGCTTCGGTGATGATCTGCTGCAGGTAATTAAAAGAAACACCATAGCGAGCGCCTATCTCTGCATCAGGCATCCCTTGTTCTTTGGCTGCCAATACCACCCGGCGCAGTTCCTCTTCCCCGTGCACCTTCCGTATATGGCTCCCCAGATTGGTACCAGTATATTTACCGCATAATGGGCACTTTGTTTCTATCTCTGCTGGATTTGCAGTGTCTTTCTTCATAATCCACTCTCCTTCGACTGATACGCCTAATCCCAGCTTAACTACCACTTTGCCTAACTGCTCCTTAAACGACGTGGACCTTCATCAGGTTGGTGGTGCCAGGGGCGCTGCCCGCAGCACCGGCGGTTACCACCACCACGTCGCCTTTCCTCACAAAGCCATGGTCCTGGGCGACCTTCACCGCGTTGGCAATCATCTCGTCGGTGTTGTCCGTGCGCTCGGCCAACAGGGGGTAGACCCCCCAGTAGAGGGAGAGCCGCCGCTGCACCATGGGATTGGGGGTGACGGCGACGATGGGCGCCTGAGGGCGGTATTTGGCCACCATGCGCGCCGTGTAGCCGGAGACGGTGGGGGTGATGATGGCGCTGGCGCCCAAGTCCTGCGCCGTCTCACAGGTGGCGTGGCTGAGCGCCTCGGCGATGTCGCGAACCTGAGGGCGTGGGGCCGCACGATGTAAACCGCGCATACTGGCTTCGGCGCGCTCGGCGATCTTGACCATGGTTCTGAGCGACTCCAGGGGGTATCTGCCGACCGCCGTCTCGCCGGAGAGCATGATGGCATCGGTGCCATCCAAGATGGCGTTAGCCACATCGCTGGCCTCGGCCCTCGTCGGTCGGGGATTGCGAATCATGGAGTCCAACATCTGGGTAGCGGTTATCACCGGCTTGCCGGCCTGGTTGCACTTGCGGATAATCGCCTTCTGCATCATGGGCACCTCCTCCGGCGAGGTCTCGATGCCCAAATCCCCCCTAGCCACCATGATGGCGTCGGCCCCGGAGATTATCTCATCTATGTTGTCCACCCCCTCACGCTTCTCGATCTTGGCGATGATTGGGGTTAGCAGGCCGGAGGAGAAGCGCTGTATCATCTCCTTCACCCGCGATACCTCGTCCGCGGTGCGCACGAAGGAAAGGGCCACCCAATCCACCTGATGCTCCAGGCCGAAGCGCAGGTCGTCCACATCCTTCTCAGTTATGGCGGGAAGGGATAAGGAGACCCGAGGAAGGTTGATGCCGCTATAGGACTTGAGGGAGCCACCGGCAACCACCTGACAGAGGACATCAGTCTCCGTGGTGGAGAGCACCTTAAGCTCGAGAAGCCCATCGGATAGGAAGATGGCCTCCCCCTCGCTTACGTCTCTTGGTAGCTCGGCATATTGGACCGGGATCTCTTTCCCTCGGCCCACAATGGGACGGGTAGTGAGGGTGACCCTCTCCCCCTCCCTCAGAAACAGCCCCTCGTCTGCTATCTCGCCTACCCGTAGCCTAGGCCCTTGAAGGTCCTGGAGGATAGCGATGGGTTTGCCCAATTCGGCAGCCACAGCCCGGATATTGGCGATGTTCTCCCCGTGGTAGGCATGATCGCCATGAGAGAAGTTGAGGCGGGCTACATCCATCCCAGCCAGCATCAGTTGGCGTAGCATCTCCGGCGAGCGGCTAGCTGGCCCGATAGTGCAGACGATTTTGGTGCGTAACATAATGGACTTCCTCGATTCATTTAGCTCAAGCCCAGGTCCCTCCGCAGGGCGGCCAAGTCAATGTGTTCTTCCACCAGCTCCTCTATCCTTTTGACCTGCTGGGGGTTAGAGAGGCGGATGCGGCCCATGGCCCCCTCCACAGCCTCTACGGTGCGCATGGTGTCCGTCTCGACCAGGATCATGGGCACCCCCATCTCCGTCGCCTTCCCCAGGATCGCAGCATCGGGGTAGAGGTTGCCGCTAAGTATCAAACACCTGGTGGAGGTCTCCAGGGCTGCCAACTGGATGTCCGCCCTATCCCCCCCAGTGATCACCGCCTTGTTCGGCGTGCGGCGGAAGTACCTCAGGGCAGCATCAACGTTCATCGCCCCTACCATGAAGTTCTCCACCAGCTCACCCAGCTTATCCTCACAACAGAGAACCTTCCCGCCTACACACTTTGACAGCTCGCCAATGGTGATGGACATCAGCACCCTGTCCATGGGCAGGACACCATAGAGCTCCAGCCCATGGCGCGCCAGGAAGGGGGCCAAGCACCCTTGGGTAAAGGTGACCTTCTCCCCGGGGACATCGTTGACCACCACGCCGATCAGGGATTCGCCCAGTATGGCTTTGGCTGAGAGCATCCCATCCAGTGAGAGGCTGGGGTGATATTTGGTGACCAGGACCGTCTTGGCCTCGGTCAAGGCAGCCACCTGAGCCGGGGGAATGCCCAGGGAGAGCCCCTGGGACAGATCGGCAGGCCCCTCCATGATGAGCAGATCGCAGTCGCGCGAGAGGCGTTGATGCGCCTCCTGCACTTTCTCGGCCAAGCCGGAAACCGGACCTGCCAAGGGACACTCCACCAATTCGGTGGTGAGGAGCACCGGACAGGCCAGCTCCCAATCCTCCTCGATCCCCAGCGCTTTCCAGATGAAGAGGGCATCTTCGTCGGTGTATTGGTCATTAACCTTGATCCCCAGTCTGCCCAGCGGCTTCATGTAGCCGACCTCGATGCCTTCTGCCTTCAAGCGCAAAGCCAGGCCCAGACAGAGGGCGCTCTTGCCAGAATAGGACTCTAACGACGTAATATAGAGGGTTGTCATCTCCTTCACCTCATCTCGTTGTGGAGTGCGAAATCCCCCGATTTCGCACATTGCGACGACAGGAGTCGTCGCACTCCACAGCTACTCTATAACCATGCGGCAATCAACGACTAATGCCCCCTGGCCCACCTCACCGACCATCAGGGGGTTGATGTCCAGCTCGACGATCTCCGGAAGATCGGTCACCAGCTGCGAGACGCGCAGGAGGCAATCAACGATGGAATCTATGTCCGCTGGCCTCTCCCCCCGCACGCCGGAGAGGAGGGGGTAGGAGCGGATCTCGGTGATCATCGCCCTGGCCTCGCTTGGGGTGAGAGGCGCCACCCTGAAGGTGACGTCCTTAAGGGCCTCGACGTAGATGCCGCCCAGCCCAAACATGATCAGGTGCCCGAACTGGGGGTCCTTGGTAACCCCGATAATCACCTCCCTGGTCTGGCGAGCCATCTCCTGGACGAGGATGCCCCAGATGTCGGCACCTGGCATGTACTTCGTGGCCCGATAGGTGATCAGGTCGAAGGCGTCACGCACCTCGGAGGCGCTTTGAATCCCCACCCTTACCCCGCCGATGTCGGACTTGTGCAGGATCTCGGGGGAGACTACCTTCATCACCACGGGATAGCCGATCTCTTCGGCGGAGGCCACCGCCTCCTCCGCGCTCCTGGCCAGCGCCGCCTTAGGCAGGGGCAAGCCATAGGCGGAGAGGACCTGGCATGCCTCCATCTCCCCCAGGCGAAGCCTCCCTGCTGCCCTCGCCTTCTCTATGGCGGCCTCAGCCTGAGCCCTATTCACCGTGAAGGCAACGGGAAGTTCTATCTCCTGCTCCCGCCACTGGCGGTGCTCGCACATCGCCGCCAACGCCCTCACCGCCCGTTCCGGGTATTGATAGTTGGGGACGTGCCCTCGATTCAGGATCTCAACCCCTGGGGCGACTCTCTCACCGCCCATGAAACAGGCCAGGATGGGCTTAGCCGATCGCCGTGAGGCCTCAACCAGGGAGCTTGCCGTCTCCTCGATCTGGGTCATGGCCTGTGGGGTGAGAAGGACGAGGATGGCGTCCACGTTAGCGTCCTGGAGGGCTGCCTCCAAAGCCAGGCGGTAGCGGTCGGCTAAGGCGTCCCCAAGGACGTCAATGGGGTTATAGAGGCTCGCTGCAGTGGGGAGATGGGAGCGGAGGCGCTCGATGGTCTCGGCGGTCAGGGCAGCCAGGGCCAGCCCCTCCTTCTCGCAGGCATCGGCGGCCATGATGCCAGGGCCACCGGCATTGGTGATGATGGCCACACGCTCCCCCTGGGGCAGGGGCTGGTAAGCGAAGGCAACCGAGTAATCGAAGAGTTCCTCCACCGAGCGGGCGCGGATGACGCCGCACTGCTTGAAAGCGGCGTTGTAGGCCGCCTCGGAGCCAGCTAAGCTGCCCGTGTGGGAGGAGACAGCGCGGGATCCAGCGCTGGTCGTCCCCGACTTGACGACGATCAGGGGCTTCTCCTTGGTCAACCCCCTGGCCACATCCATGAACCTCCTCCCCTCGGCGATGCCCTCCAAGTAGGCGAGGATCACCCGCGAGCGCTCGTCATCCCGCCACGCCTCCAGCATGTCCACCTCGTCGAGGTCCGCCTTGTTGCCCAGGCTGACGAACTTGGAGAAGCCCACCCCAGCGGGGCCCGCCCAGTCCAGGATGCTCGTGCACAGCGCCCCAGACTGGGACATGAAGGCGATCTCCCCCCTCTCGGGCATGCTGGCGGCGAAGGTGGCGTTTAGGGAGCTGGCGGTATCTATCAGCCCCAGGGAATTGGGCCCTAGGAGCCGCATGCCGCTCTTCCGGGCGATCTCCACCACCTCCCGCTCCAGCTTGGCCCCCTCAGGGCCAACCTCGCGGAAGCCGGCGCTGATGATTATAGCCGCCTTCACTCCCTTAGCTGCGCAGTCGGCCATGACCTCGGGGACAAACCTGCTGGGGACGACGATGACCGCCAGGTCAACATCGTGGGGTATGTCGCTGACCCTGGCATAGCATCGCAGCCCCAAGATTTCGTCGGCCTTGAGGTTAACAGGATAAACCGGCCCTCGGTAGCCATACTGGACGAGGTTCTTGAGCACGCTGCGCCCCAGCTTGCCCTCGCTCCGCGATGCGCCGATCACGGCTACCGAGCGCGGTGAGAACAATGCTTCTAGCACCGATCACCTCTTTGCGGCGTTAATTGCCCCCACCGAATCAATGCGAGCGGGAGGAGTAAGCGCTCTCTAGCGCCGCCTCGGATTCTGCGATAAGCGATAAGCCATAAGCTAAAAGACGAAAATGAAGGTGAGGTCGTTGACGTTAGTGTTGGTGGGGCCGGTGATGATCAGGTCGCCCAGCTCTTGGAAGAAGTGGTAGGAGTCGTTATCGGCCAGGTATTGGGTGGCGTCAAGCCCCTTCTCCCGCGCCCTGCTGATGGTGGAGCCATCGGCGATGGCCCCGCAGGCATCGGTCGGCCCGTCGCTGCCGTCGGTGGCCGAAGCGACGATGATCACATCCTCCATGCCAGCGATCTCCAGCGCTGCGGCCAGGGCCAGCTCCTGGTTGCGCCCACCCAGGCCCTCTCCCCGGACGGTAACCGTCGTCTCCCCGCCGGCGACGACGCAGGCTGGACGGGGAAGGGGATGGCCGGAGTGGACGATCTCCTTGGCTATGCTGGCAAAGACCTTGGCTACCTCCCTCGCCTCGCCCTCGACAAAGGTGGAGAGGAGCAGGGTATGAAAACCCAATTCCTCCGCCTTGCGCACGGCGGCCATGGCGGCGATCTCGTTGCTGCCGATGACCAGGTTATAGGTTTTGGCGAAGATGGGGTCGCCCTCCTTGGGCGTCTCTGGGATGAGCCCATCCTGACCCCGGCGGAGATGCTCGACGATGGAGGCGGGGACATCGTCCAGGAGCTTGTAGCCTTCGATGACGCCATAGGCATCCGCAAAGGTGGTCGGATCAGGCACCGTCGGCCCGGAGGCGATGACGTCCAGAGGGCTGCCCACCACGTCGGAGAGGATGAGGGATACGACTTCGGCAGGGTAAGCCAGGCGGGCCAGATTCCCACCCTTCACCTGGGAGATGTGCTTGCGCACGGCGTTGATCTGGTTGATGGTCGCCCCGCAGCGCAGGAGGGCATCGGTCAGCTCCCTGACATCCTCCAAAGCGATCCCCTCGCTGGGCAGGGTCATCAGGGCCGAGCCCCCTCCGGAGATGAGGCAGAGCACCAGGT
>CAYQVA010000076.1:2332-7906 GCA_964420815.1 uncultured Anaerolineae bacterium | reverse complement strand
TGGCCCCTCCCCTCGATCGTCACCCGGCTGGGGATGCGGTAGGTGCGCGATACCACCAGTCGGCTCATAGACCACCACGGCGGCTCTCCTAGGACCCCCGCGTTCACCGTCCGGACGCCGATGGGCTTGCCCCCCGCCTGGATGGCCCTCTCCTTCCTTGATCTATCCGATTCGTCAATCTCTACCTCGTGCTGTGGGATGTATCGCAGGGTGAAGAGGCTGCTCTTCAAGCCCAGGCCCAAGCGGACCTCGTCGCCGACCAGATAGACAAAGCCCTCAGGGCCCTCGATCCGCAGGCGGGTTACCCTGCCGGAGGGGGCGACCTCCTCCACGATGAGGTCGAGGATGGAGCGGAGACGGATCCCCTGCCTCTCCAACAAGGCTATCAATTCGTCCTCCCGGTAGGTGACCTCCCAACGGTAGCTTCCCCTCCCCCAGGGGCTACTCAGGCTCTCCGCATCGGCGGGCGAGGGGACGCCACGCAGGTAAGGGAGGGCTTCGCCCCAGACTCTCTCCACATCCTCGGTAACGCCCCCGGCGTTGGCGCTATAGAAGGCGCTGATCACCCTTTCGCCATAGGTAGCCACCATGCCTCGCGTCTCCTCCACAGCGCGGATGGCCCTCCAGTTCTCGCCTCTAAGCCCTGTGTAGACCTGGCAGAGAGCCGTGGCGCAGAGATCGAAGTCCGCCCTGGGGTCCAGATGGGCGAGGGCATAGGAGCGGGCAGCCACCGCCTGGGCCTTCAGGGCCTCCAGGTGCCAGTAGCGAGGCATCTCGCTTCCCACCACGGAATAGAGGTATTCCTCTATGGGGAGCTCGTTAACCAGGGTGAACCTTCCATCTCGGAGGAATAGGCGGAAAACGCCACGGTAGGGGGCGCCGTTATAGGTCAGGTAGCCGTCCTGTGGTAGGAGGTCGAATCTCTCCGGCTCATCGGAGTAGAAGATGATGTCTCGGCCTCGACGGATCTCCAGGAGGTTCCCCACGATCCGGGGAGGGCTAACCAGGTCTGCCCTCAGGAGGCGCCAGCTGCGGAGGGCCTTCTCCTTGCTGAAGTAGTCCCCCAACCAAAGGATATAGCGTCCCTTCCGATAGATGCGGTAGCAGCTCTGGGGGTCGAGGGATAGCTCCCTTCTGGGTTCATGGATCTCCAGGTGGAAGACGCTCGTTTTAAAGGCCAGCGTCGCCTCCCGCCCACGAAAGATGAGGTCCCTATCGTCGGTATGAACCGTGAAGGGACCTGTGCCGCCCAACTCCAATTCCCGGCTCGCCCCATAATCCAGTCCGATCCTGACAAGACAAGGCGTCTCTCCGTAACTTCGATGGGGGAGGAGCGAGCAGAGCAGGGCCGCGATGAGCAGGGATCTCATCAGATGTAATCTAACAGGTGCATCTTCCTTTCCCACGCCAGCTCCTTGATCTTTTCCGTCAGGGTGACCTCTTGGAGCTTGGCGAAATAGGGGTCGAGGGAAGAGGCTACCTCACAGTATATCTCGTAAAGGCGGTCATAGATGTGGTGCGCTTGGTCATCGGGTTCGATGACCCTCCTCACCCGCACCATCCCCGAGACCGCTTCGTTGTAGTTGGCGAAGGCGCCGACCCCCACCCCGGCCAGGATGGCATCGCCGAGGCAGGCACCATCGGTGACCTCCAGCATGGTCACCGGCCTGCCCCAAACGTCGGCCTTTATCTGGCTCCAGACGGGGCTCTTGCTGGCCCCGCCCTGAAGCCGGATCTCCTCAGGCTTTATGCCCAGTTCCTCCAGGGTCTCCAAGAGGAAGCGTATCTCGTAGGCCACCCCCTCCATGACTGCTTTGGCGATGTGGACTCGACTATGCAAGAGGGTCAGCCCTAAGATGACGCCCCGGGCTTTAGGGTTCCACTTAGGGGCTTTGGAGCCCATGAAGTGGGGTATGACTAGGAGCCCTCCAGAGCCAGGTGGGATGTATTCGCTCTGCATGTCCATGAGCTCGTAGGCGCGGCGGCGCATAGGGATAGCCGTCTCCTTCTCCAGGAGGAAGATCTTATCCCGGCACCAGCGGAATACCGCGCCCGTCACCCCGATTCCCGCCTCCAGGCACCACTTGCCGGGGATGACGTGGCAGCCGCAGGCGATGCGCATCTGGGGGTCGAAGAAGGGTTCGTCCAGGGTGGTGGCCATTGTGGTAGCTGAGCCCGTTGATTCCTCCAGGATCGAAGGGTTGATGGCCCCCGCCCCAAGGGCCTCGCAGGTCCTATCGCCACCCCCGGCAACGACGGGAGTGCCCGCCGCAAGCCCCGTCTCCGCAGCTGCCTCCTCTGTTACCCGCCCCACCACCTCGTCCGAGGGCAGGGCCTCCGGGAAAAGCTCGCGCCGGAGGCCGAACATCTCGAAGAGCCTCTCGTCCCAGCGCCTCTCGCGGATGTTGTAGAGGAGGGTGCGGGAGGCGATGGATTGGTCGGTAATCCATCCCCCCGTCAGGCGGTAGACGATGTAGTCCTTAGGCTGGAGGAGGACGGATGTCCTCTCCAGAAGCTCCGGCTGGTGCTCCTTCAGCCACAGGAGCTTGGTGGCAGTGAAGGTGGGATCAACCCTGAGCCCCGTCCTGCGGTAGATCTCATCCTCATTGAAGTTTCGCCTTATCCACTCAGTCTGAGGGAGGGAACGCTTGTCCATCCAGATGATGCTGCGGGCCAATACCTCGCCATTTTCGCTGAGAGGCACCACTGCTTCGCGGTGGCTGGAGACGCCAATACCCAAGATTTCCCCCGGCTCGGCCTTAGCTAGGCAGCAGCGGACAGTTGCCTTCACCGCCTCCCACCAATCCTTAGGCTCTTGCTCCGCCCACGAGACCCGGGGGTAGTAGGTGGGGTACTCCTGGTCAGCGAAGGCGATCACGCGCCCCTCCAAATCGAAGAGCATGGTCTTGCATCCCGTCGTTCCTACGTCTATGCCGAGAAGATACACGATCAACCTCCAATGCTAGATACTAAAAGCTGAAAGCTAGTTACTAAAACTGGGTGCTGGTTACCAGCTTCCAGTTTTCAGCTTCTAGTCTGGAGTAGAAAACGGCAGTGAGGGGGTGAGAGCGGATGAATCTCTCGCCTGCCTGCTCTGCCGTTTCCTTGGCTGATGGGGCTGTGTTCTAGGGGCCGCGGTAGACAAACTTCACTGCATCGTAACCGATGTACTTGGAGAGGTAGGGCTCATAAGTGCGGTCGGGCAGGTAGACATACTCCCGTCCATCGGCGGCGAAGCGGTATGTCCCCAGGCTCACCCACCTGTCGTAGTAGATCGCCTGGTTAACCGAGCGCGTGTGCCAGCGGCCATTATGGTAGATGGAGTATCTGGCATTAGTGGTGGTGGCATAGCGTCCTGGGATGAAGACGAGGACCTCATAGTTGCCGGGGCGAGGGAGGCGAGGGGTCCACCTCCCCCAGTTGTAGGTGTAATAGGTGTTGTTTCTAGTCCAGAACATGTGTCGCCTATACCCGTATCGAACCACATGCCAGTCGTAAACACCCCCTCTGGTGAAGGCCCTATCGTAGTCGTCAACGATGACCACCTCGGCGACCGGGGTCGGCTCCCACCAGAGCTTGGCCATTGCTCCGCCGGTGTGCTCGTAGTACTCCATCTTCAACTGGTGGACGCCCGCAGTCAGCCAGATGTCCGCCGAGTAGGTTGTTGGCGGCTGGTCACGCCATTGGTCAATGATCAGGTTGCCATCCACCCATAGCCTCACTCCGTCGTCGGTGCGGGTGTGGAAGCGGTAGTTTCCGGCGGAGAAGTTCCAGCTCCTCGTCCAGCGGATGGAGAAGTCATCTGCACCAATGAGCGGATCTGGGGAGCCAACCCCCCAGTTGAAATCTAGCCCTCCGATGGCATCAATGCTGGGATCGCTTCTGATGAAGATTGGGGTGCCACTAAGGAATCGGTTGTTGTAGTACTCTCCCTTCCAGCCTGGATAGGCCTCTATGGGCTCCCACCAGAGCTTGGCCATTGCCCCGCCAGTGTGTTCGTAGTACTCCATCTTCAAGGAGTGGCTCCCTGCATCTAAGTAGATGTCTGCTGAGTAGGTGGTTGGCGGCTGATCACGCCATTGGTCAATGAGCAGGTTGCCGTCCACCCATAGCCTCACCCCGTCGTCGGTGCGGGTGTGGAAGCGGTAGTTTCCGGCGGGGAAATCCCAGCTCCTCGTCCAGCGGATGGAGAAGTTATCCGCGCTTATGAGCGGATCTGGGGTGCCGACCCCCCAGTTGAAATCTAGCCCCCCGATGGCATCAATGCTAGGGTCATATCTGGTGAGTGTTGGGGTACCTGAGAGGTCTTTATTGTTGTAATACTCCCCATACCAACCCAACTCTGCCGTAGGTCCCCACCACAGCTTGGCCACAGCGATCCCTTCGTTCTCGTAGTACTCCACCTTCACGAAGTGATAGCCTTCGCTCAAGTGGATGGTGCCCGTGTGGGTGGTAGGTGGCTGATCATACCATTTGTCAATGACCAGGTTGCCATCAACCCACACCTTCATCCCGTCGTCGGTGGTTATGGTGAAGGTATAGTCCCCGGTGGCGGTGAAATATATCCACCTTGTCCAGCGGATGGAGAAGTGGTCGGCACCTATGGCGGGGTCCGGCGAGTCCGCCCCCCAGTCGAAATCTATGGAGGAATCGCCCCTGACGAGGGAAGGGCTGCCTGAGAGGGTCATGTTGTTGTAGTATTCCCCTGACCAGGTGCCATCGCTAGCGCTGGCAAGCGGGGTAAAGCCTTGCAGCACGGCCACTAGGCATAGGATCGAAGCCAAAGCCATCAGCCTTCTCATTTGAATATCTCCTTTCTTTAGGCGGGGTGATCAGGGTATCGTTTGCTGCAAGAGGTTGTATAGAAGCGTTCCTTGTGCTATTATTATAGCACATTATCGCTATTTATCAAAGCGCCTTTTCGAGGGGGAAACCGTGTATTTCATCGGCTTGGATCTGACCACCTCGGCGAGGAGGAGGACGGCCTGCGTCGCCTTAGGGGAAGGGTTAGACACCTTTGATTGGGGCCTTTGTGGGGGAGATGAAGAGATCATCGTTTTCGTCGGGCGTCATCGCCCTGCCATCGTTGCCATAGATGCGCCCCTCAGCCTGCCCCGAGGGTTGTGCTGCCTGGAAGAGACTTGCCATTGCCAACCAGTTTCCAACCGCAAAGGGCGGCGATGTGAGCGGGAACTATCCCAGCTGGGCATCGGCTGCTACTACACGACCAAGAGGTCCATCATCAAGGGGATGGTCTACCGGGGTATCAGGCTTAAGGAGGAATTGTCTTCCCGGGGTTTTGTAGTCATCGAGGTCTACCCATACGCCAGCAAGGTGCGTCTCTTCGGGCGACTCCCCCCAAAGGGCACAGCGGAGGGGAGAAAGGCCCTGCAGAGGCACCTGCGGAAGCTCATCCCCGTCCTCCCTCCGCCGGAGGAGAGCCTCTATTCCCATGACCTCCTCGACGCCCTCGTCGCCGCCTACACGGGCTATCTCTACAACCAGGGGGAGACAGAGCCCCTCGGCGAGGAGGCAGAGGGGCTCATCCACATCCCCAGACATCGGATTAAAGAA
>CAYQVA010000076.1:0-2232 GCA_964420815.1 uncultured Anaerolineae bacterium | reverse complement strand
CCTCGGCGAGGAGGCAGAGGGGCTCATCCACATCCCCAGACATCGGATTAAAGAAAAAATCGGGTTTTCAACTTGCTCCCCTTCATAGAAAGTGATATAATACACGAAGGTGGAGGCGGAGCATGAGGCTAACCCTTGCTGAGGTTGAGCATGTCGCCGAGCTGGCCAAGCTTGGGTTGACGGAGGAGGAGAAGGAGAGGATGGCTGAACAGCTATCGGCCATCCTTGAGTATGCTGAGATGCTGCAGGAACTCGATACCGAGGCCATCCCGCCGACGGCGCAGGTCATAGAGCTGCGGAATGTGATGCGCCCTGACAAGGCAGCGCCATCCTTTCCCCCAGAGGACATCCTCGCCAACGCGCCGCAGGCTGAAGGGAGCCTTTTCAAGGTGCGGGCTATTCTGGAATAAGGGGTGTTCTTATGGCACAAGCGGCAGTAGAGAGAGCCCTCCTCGATGTTTTGCGGCCCGACGAGGCTCTGGCTGTCGAGGAGTTCAAGAGGAGAATCCTCGCTGAGCTGCCTGACCGGGTCAAAGGCATCATCCTCTTCGGTTCCAAGGCGCGGGGCGATGCCCATCCCGGTTCGGATATAGACCTGTTAGTCGTCGTGGACCGCAGGACCCCGGAGGTGGGCGATGTCATCAGTGACATCACGGCCGACATCCTGCTGGAGAGGAGGATAGACATCTCGGCCCTCGACTTCACCAACGACGAGATAGCCGAATGGGCAGCCATCGGCACGCCGCTGATGCGCAACGTGGCCGATGAGGGGATCGTATTGAAAGGAGAGCCCATCGTGGTAGGGAAAGGTGATCCAGCTAAGGTAGCGCAAGGCTTTATCGAATCGGCACACGGTCGTCTCCGCTGTGCCAGGGCGCTACAGGAAATCGGTGAATATGGCAACGCTATGTCCCTGGTCTTCTACGCCTTCCTTGACGCCGCCGACGCGGCGCTGGTTGCCCGCTCCATCCGCACCAAGTCCCACTCCGGGACGATTGACCTCTTCAGCTTGCACTTCATCAAACCAGGGCTGGTGGATGCCAGGTATAGCCGCTGGTTCAAGCTGGCCCGCAAGTTCCGCCTGGAAGCCGATTACGAGCGAAAGCAGGACTTCCCACCCGAGCAGGTGGAGGAGGCGATCGGATGGGCGGCGGAATTCGTGGCCGTCGTCGAGGAGCTGCTCCCATCGCTGCTGGCTTCAGGGGAGGAAGCGATTGGAACTCTATGAGCTGACTATCCACGAGGCCCATGAGCTGTTGCGCAAGGGCGAGATCTCATCGGTCGAGCTGACGGAGGCCCTCATAGACCGCATCGTGGAAGTTGATAACCAGATTAAGGCTTATATCACCCTCACCCCCGAATTGGCTCTAGAGCAAGCTAGGGAAGCAGATGAGCATATCGCCGCTTGGCGCAAAGATCCGTCCAATCCGCTAAATCCGCTGACCGGCATCCCCCTAGCAATCAAAGACATCATATGTACTCAGGGCATCCCCACCACCTGCGCCTCGAGGATTCTGGAGGACTTCGTCCCCCCTTATGATGCCACAGTAGTGAAGCATTTGAAGGCCCTGGGCGCGGTGATACTGGGGAAGACCAATATGGACGAGTTCGCCATGGGCTCCTCGACGGAGAACTCGGCTTTCTTCCCCACCCATAACCCCTGGGACCTGAGCCGCGTGCCGGGAGGCAGCAGCGGGGGGAGCGCCGCGGCGGTAGCTGCCGATGAGACGATCTATGCCCTGGGCACTGACACGGGCGGGAGCATTCGCCAACCGGCGGCGCTCTGCGGCGTCGTTGGCCTCAAGCCGACCTACGGTCGCGTCTCCCGGTATGGTTTGGTGGCCTTCGCCTCCTCCCTCGATCAAATCGGCCCTATCACTAAAGACGTTACCGACTGCGCCTTAGTGCTGAATGCCATCGCTCGCTACGACCCGCGGGATTCGACCTCGGTGAACATCCCAACCCCCGATTATGTCAGCCGATTAAGCCAATTGAATGGATTAGAGGGTTTAAAAGTTGGTGTGCCGAAGGAGTATTTCATCGAAGGGATGCAGCCTGAGGTCGAGGAGGCTGTGCGCCGCGCTATAGATAAATTAGCCGAGCTGGGAGCTGTGGTCGGTGAAGTCTCCCTTCCCCACACCAAGTATGCCCTGCCGACCTATTACCTCATCGCCACTGCCGAGGCCTCGGCCAACCTGGCCCGCTACGATGGGGTCAAATACGGCTACTCTT
>CAYQVA010000075.1:0-7953 GCA_964420815.1 uncultured Anaerolineae bacterium | reverse complement strand
TAGCGGCTCCTCGCCTCCTGATACTCATCCAAAGCCATGTGCACGTCGCCCAGGGACATGATGGTGTTGGCCTCCCCCAGTCGGTGACCTATCTCCCGATAGATGGGCAGCGCCTCCTGATAGCGGGCCCTGGCCTCCTGATACTCATCCAAAGCCATGTGCACGTCGCCCAGGGCCTTGATGGTGTTGGCCTCCCCCAGTCGGTGACCTATCTCCCGGTAGATGGGCAGCGCCTCCTGGTAGCGGCTCCTGGCCTCCTGATACTCATCCAAAGCCATGTGCACATGGCCCAGGGCCCTGATGGTGTTGGCCTCCCCAAGGCGGGCCCCTATCTCCCGAAAGATGGGCAGCGCCTCCTGGTAGCGCTCCTTAGCCAGGCGGTTCTGGTCAGCCCAGTAGTAGGCCTCCGCCATCCTGACCAGGGCCTCGGCCTCCTCCTTGCGCTTTCCCAGCTCCTGGTAGATCCTTCGGGCATCCCCCAGATAGGGTATGCCTTGGGTCTTGACCTTGGCATCCTCAGAGGCCAGATAGGTCTCCGCCACGGCCATCAGCAGCTCGGCCAGGCGCTCCTTTTCAGCGGCCTCTAAGGGGCCTTTTCGCCTCAATTCGAGGATGCGGTCCTCGAGGATGTCTCGCCGCTCCTGAAGGAGCTCCAGCGGGAGCACTGCCTTGGCTTCCTCTCGAGGGGCGAGCTCCTCGGGCCGCATCGGGGTCTGCGGAGGAGCGAAGCGGAAGACGAAGACGCCGCTTTTGAAATCGCAGAAGTCAACCGCCCCCTCAACCAGGCGGTCCATGGCGTAGTCGGTGAGCCAGAAGGTGATGGGAATGGGATAGCCCAGGGAGATGGCGTCCCGCTCCAGGTTCAAGGAGGATAGGAAAGCCGGGATTTTGCCGCCGGGGTAGGGCTCGGTCTCGATGGAGGGCTCAAGGCCCACCAGAGCCAGGGCCACCCCCTGGGAATCGTGGGCCAGGTGCTCTCTGAGCTCCTCGTCCCGGCGCAGCTCCTCCTTCAGGCTGCGGACCTGGCGCTGGGAGAAGTTGCGCACCAGGAGGGTCACCCCCTCCCGGGCCAGCTCCTCTTGCAGGGAGGCGAGAATACCATCCCGCTGTCGGGGGTGGTTCACCCTCACCAGCCCCAGGGCGAACTTACCCCTGTGCCAGAGGAAGAAGCGCCGCAACTTCTCATATTCTGTTATCCTGCGTCTTTCCTCAGCCAACCTGGATTCCCCTCTTCTTGCGCTCTTCGGCCAAGGCGTCCTGGAACTCCCTTATCCCCTCGATGAGGGGATGGACATCGGCCCAGCGCTCCCCCTCGTATTCCAGGGCATAGCGATGGAAGAGGATTTTGCGGTGGTCCTCGTCACCGGGGGCGTTCTTGGTGATGCTGATTCCAGCCAGCAGGGGATAATAGTTAGCCTGAATCCCCCGCGAGAGGTCGGCTCGCACCCAGCGGATGCTCCGCTCCGCCGCCTCTTCGTCAATCTTTTCGGCAGCGACCAGACAGGCTTCCTGGATGAGGTACATCAAATCTCGGATGCACCCGCCGCTCATTAGGATTAACTTGCGGGCCAGCTCCTCGCTCTCAAAAACGCTTTCGATGACTAATCTCTTGCGCAAAGCGGCCATCAGGCACCCTATCCCCTCCTCGTTCGGCGAGCCGTCTCGGTGGCGCACCGCAATCATGGGCAGGATCTCGGGCAGGAATCTCTCTCGCACCCGGTCGCCGAGGGGGTCATAAATGAGCGAGATGGGGACAGTGTAGATGGCATTACAGTGGACGCCTTTCAGGATGTCAGCGCTCTGGAGAAGCAACCTGTCGGCTATCTCCGGCCGGTAGCGGTCGAGGTTGTCGAAGATGAGAAGGAGGCCCTTCTTCCCCCGCCGCCTGAGCGCGTCATAGGCGTCGTCCATGAGCAGGTTGAGGTTGTCCACCAGGGCCTTGGGGTAGCGCTGCACCGTCTCCCGAATCTCCGTCTTGCTCTTCCCCCCGGCTCGGATGCCGGAGGTCAGGGCCACCATCAGCTTGGCGAAGAAGGGCAGCTCGACCTTAGCCTCGATCTCACCCCGCACCCCCAGGCTGGCCTCCACTTGCGTCTCCTCAATCCTCGTCACCTCCATAAACCAGCGCGCGATATGATCCAGCGTCCTCGAATCCAGGGGCATTCCCTCCTCGCGGAAGGCCTCCTCGACCAGCCGTGAGATGAGGAGCAGAAGGTCGGAGTAATCCACGTCGAAGGGGTCCAGTTCCTCGTCAACGCGGGTATAGAGGACAAGATAACCCAGCTCCTCTGCTCGCTGTTTCACCCGGTAGAGCTCGGTGGACTTTCCGCATCCCCGGTGGCCGGCCAGGGCCACATAGGCATAACGCCCCGCCGCCGTGTAGCTTTCCAGCCGCCGGTTGACCTTATCGGCCAGGGCAATGCCCCGCACCTGGGAAAAGTCCTGCCAGCGGGGGTCGCCCGCTGGGAGGGGCTCATCGGGCGCGCAAAGGGCGATGGCTTCCTCGATGGTGGTGGCCGGCTTGATTTTGATAGCCATAATTGCCTCCTAAAGAATTCCCACCTTGCTGTGGTCCCCCAGCACCATCTTGTAAGCCCTGGGCTTTATGGGGGAGCGGACGATCTCCACGTTGCGCCCGATGAGGCTATCCTCGATGCGGTGGTGGATGTCCACCACCTTGCAGTTCTCCATGAGGATGGAGTGCTCTATCTCGCAGTCGGCAATGAGGCAGTCATGGTAGATAGAGGTGTAGGGGCCGATGTAGGCGTTGACCACCCTGGTCCTCTCGCCGATGATGGCCGGGCCGCGCACGGTGCTGTTGATGATCTGGGCATCCCTCTCGATGACTACCTTCCCGTTGACCCTGGAATCGGAGTCAACGAAGCCCTCCACCCTGGGCTCTATGGTCTCCAGGATGAGGCGATTGGCCTCCAGCATGTCCTCCATCTTGCCGGTGTCTATCCACCAGCCTTTGTGGACGTATGGATAGACGGTATAGCCGTGGTCAATGAGGTATTGGATGGCGTCGGTTATCTCCAGCTCACCCCGCCAGGAGGGCTCGATGGCGTTCACCGCCTCGAAGACGTGGTGGTCGAACATGTAGATGCCCACCAGGGCCAGGTTGCTGGGCGGCTCCTTGGGCTTCTCCACCAAACGGACCACCCGCCCATCCCTCAGCTCCGCCACGCCGAACTGGCGGGGGTTATCAACCTCCTTGAGGACGATCTGGGCATTCCAGTCGCTGGAAGCGAATTGCTCCACTAACGATGTGATGCCCCCCTCGATGACGTTGTCGCCCAAGAACATCACGAAGCGGTCGTTGCCCAAGTAGTCCTGGGAGATTTTGACGGCGTGGGCCAGGCCCAGGGGTGCCTCCTGGCGGATGTAGGTGACCTTGGCCCCCCACCGGGAGCCGTCGCCCACGGCTGCCATGACCTCCTCAGCCGTATCGCCGACGACGATGCCGATGTCGGTTATCCCCGCCTCGGTGACGGCGTCCAGGACGCGGAAGAGCACCGGGCGGTTGGCCACCGGCACGAGCTGCTTGGCGCTGGTGTAGGTGATGGGGCGCAGGCGCGTCCCCCTTCCTCCACTGAGGATCAATCCCTTCATGCTTCTTGGCTCCTTCTTGGGGAAGTGATAATCTGCAATCCGCAATCCGCCCTACTTTTTCTTCTTATGCCGGTCCCTCTTCAATCGCTTCCTGTATTTATGCTTGGCCATTTTCTTCTTGCGCCACTTCTTGACAGAGCCCATATGTCGTCCTCTCTAGCGATATGTTGCTCCTATCTCCAGAACCACCTTCTCTTCGGCTTATACTTCCGCGGCGGCTCAAAGTCAATATCCTCATCCCCCAAGATCCGAGCCGGTATGGTGGTCACCATCGCCTCCGCTCGCTCCTGGCCGATGGCCTTCGCCGCTACCGCTACGCCTCGGGAGAGAATGGGCGAGCGGCGAGAGAGAGAATGGGCGTCGGAGGCGATGATGTGGACGAGGTTGTGGGTGAGCATCGTCTCCGCCACCCTCTGCACCCTGGCCCCGAAGACCCCCTCCAGGCTCGCCGCCGTGACCTGAGCCAGGACGCCGCGCTCGACCAGGGTGAAGAGAAGGTTGATGTCCTGCTGGATGACGACGTTCCGCTCAGGGTGGGCGAGGATGACCGCAATCCCCCTGATCTGCAACTCGAAGATGACCTGCTCGGTGTAGATGGGATAGGAGGAGAGGGGCAGCTCCACCAACATATAGCGCGTTCCGTTCAGGGTGAAGACCTGCTCCTCCTCCAGTTGCCTGACCATATCGGGCAGGATGTGGGCCTCGATGCCGGGTAGGATCTCCACCCCGATCCCCCGCGCCGCTAGCTCCCTCTGCAATTGTGCTACCTTTTCGAGGACAGTGGCCCGGTCGTGTGGCACATCCCAGCCGATACTGTGGGGGGTAGCTACGATCTGGCGCACCCCATCGGCGAGGGCCATCTCGGCCATGGCAATCGAGTCCTCGAGGGTTTGGGCACCATCGTCGAAGCCGGGAAGGATATGGCTATGGAGGTCAATCATATCTGCTCTTGCTCAGCGTAGTAGCGATGCAGGCTGACGTCGAAGGGGACATTGTTGAGGACCGCACCCACCAGGCGGGCGTTGACCTTCTCCAGCAGGGCCTTGGCCCTCTGGGCATGCTCCCTCTTCGTCCTGCCGGCGTTGATCACCAGGAGAACCCCATCAACCCTCGAAGAAAGCACCGCCGCATCGGTCACAGCGATGATGGGTGGGGCATCAAAGAGGACGATGTCCGCCTTCTCGGTGAGGGAGGCGATTATCTCCTCCATCCGCCGCGACCCCAATAGCTCCGAGGGGTTGGGCGGCAGGGGGCCGCTGGGCAACAGCCGTAGATTGGAGACACCTGTTTCCTGAAAGGGCGGGTTCCTCATGGCCTCGTCGTCTACGAGCATAGTCGTCAGCCCCGCGCCATTTCGCACGCCGAAGATGCGGTGCAGGGAGGGGCGCCGCAGGTCGCAATCCACGAGGATGACCCGCTTGCCCGCCAGGGCCATAGTCACGGCCAGGTTGGCCAGGGTCGTTGATTTCCCCTCCTCCGGGCCAGCCGAGGTGACGATCAGCGTCCTGAGGGGGCGGTCGAGGCTGGAGAACTCCAGGTTCGTCCTAAGGCTGCGGTATGCCTCGGCGATGGGCGAGCGGGGGTTGGTAATGGTGATCAAGGAGCTCTGTGGGTCACTGGGCATATCATGTCCTCCCATCTATTGATGTGCGAAAATTATACCACGATGCTGGGGATAAATCAAATCCAGTGGGGCGTTAGAGAGCGCCCCACTCCTCAATGGGCCTATGGAGCGCCCTCGCGATCTCCGCAGCGACGGCGGCGTTGTTCTGTAAGAGGGCGATGTTGGCCCTGAGGCTCGCCCCATCCGTGAGTTCGTTGAGCTGCGCCAGGAGGAAGGGGGTCAGGGCCTCGCCCCTTATCCCTCGCCTCTCAGCCGCCGCCAGGGTCCCGGCGATGGCCTCCTCCATGACGTCGCGCGGTATCTCCGCCTCGGCAGGGACAGGGACTGCGATGAGGACACCCCCTTCTAACCCCAGCTCCCATTTGGCATGGATGATCCGCGCTGCTTCCTCTGGACCATCCACGCGGCAATCGGCGGGGAGGCCGCTGGAGCGCGAGTAGAAGGCCGGCAGTTCTTCTGTGCCATACCCCAAGATGGGCACGCCGTGGGTCTCCAGCCACTCGCGAGTGAGGGCTAGGTCCAGGATGGCCTTCGGCCCGGCACAGACGACGGCCACCTTAGTCCGCGCCAGCTCCGGCAGGTCCGCCGATATATCGAGGGATTGCCCCGCGCCGCGGTGCACCCCACCGATGCCCCCCGTGGCCATGACGCGGATGCCCGCCAGGGAGGCGATGTACATGGTCGCTGCAACCGTCGTCGCCCCATCGAGGCCCTTGGCCACGACGATGGGCAGGTCGCGGCGGGAGACCTTGCGGATTCCCTGGCCCCTGGCCAACCTCTTCAAGTCCTCCTCCGACAGCCCGACCTTTATCCTGCCCCCGATTACGGCTATGGTCGCTGGCACCGCCTCGTGTTCCCTCACCACTTCCTCCAGCCGCTGTGCCGTCTCTATGTTCTCAGGATAAGGCAGCCCATGGGCGATGAGGCTCGATTCCAAGGCGACGAGGGGCAGGTTATCGTCGAGGGCTGCCTGAACTTCGGGGGTGAATTGCGGATAGCGATCAGCAGTAGATGAGAAAGCACCGCTTCCGGATGCGGTGCGAGGACGCCCCTTTTGAGCGACCTTTCTCAGGCACCAATCATCAATCATAGCAAGCTTACAGGGTCAACGTCAATGCGCCAGCCCAGGGGGAGGGCCAGGTCTTCGAACAGGGGGTGAGGGTCCCGGCCGCGGACGATTATCTGCCAGCGATACTTTCCCCTGATCCTGCTGTGGAAGGCTGGGGCGGGGCCGATGAGGTCTATATCGGGCAGGCCCAGGCGGGCGATCCTGTTCCTCAGGATGCGGCATAGCCTCTCGGCCTCCTCCCGACATCGCCTCTCGCTCTGGTGGACGTAGACCAGCTTCACCAGTTGACTGAAGGGGGGATACCCCTGCTCGCGGCGGAAGGCCAGCTCCTGGCGGTAGAACCCCTCGTAGTCGTGGCGGCTGGCAGCCTGGATGGCGTAGTGCTCCGGCGTGTATGTCTGGATGATAACCTTGCCCCCCAGGATGCTCCGCCCGGCGCGGCCGGCCACCTGGGTCAGGAGCTGGAAGGTCCTCTCCCCAGCGCGGAAGTCGGGGAGGTGCAGAGCAGTATCGGCGGTGATGACGCCCACCAGGGTCACCAGCGGCAAGTCTAACCCCTTGGCGATCATCTGGGTGCCGATCATGATGTCAGCTTCATGCCTGATGAACTTCTCCAGGAACTGCTCGTGGGAGGCCTTGCCGCCCGTGGCGTCCCTATCCCAGCGGACGAGGCGGGCCTGGGGGAAGAGCTGCTGGGTGACCATCTCCACCTTCTGCGTGCCGATGCCGAAGAATTTGATCCTCCTGCTCCAACAGTTGGGACAAGTATCGGGGATGGGGCTATGGCGGTTGCAGTGGTGGCAGACCAGGTAATCCCTGGCGGAGTGATAGGTGAGGGGGACATCGCAGCGCTTGCACTTGATGACGAAGCCGCAGTCGCGACACATGATGAAGGTGGCTGCCCCACGGCGGTTGAGGAAGAGGATGACCTGCTCGCCAGCCGCCAGTGCCTCGGCCATGGCTTTCTGGAGGGCGCGGCTGAAGATGCTCCGGTTGCCTGCCTTCAGCTCCTGCCTCAGGTCAACCACCTCCACCGGCGGCAGGTCCATGTATTGGGCATCCTCGTAGCCCTCCCCCACCTCCTTATACCTCGTCTCCCGGACCTTATACCTCTCCCTTTGCTCCTCGATGCGTCGGCGGTGCCCCATGATGCGCTTCGGGAGGCGCAGCAGTTTGTATTGGCCCCTCTGGGCACGGTAGTAAGAGACGACATCGGGGGTGGCGCTGCCCAGGATGACCACGGAGTTGGTCAGCTCGGCCAGCTTGATGGCCACATCCCGGGCGTGGTAGCGGGGCTTATTCTCCTGCTTGTAGGACCACTCGTGCTCCTCATCAATGACGATGAGCCCCAGCCTCGGTAGGGGGGCGAAGATGGCAGAACGGGGGCCGATGACGATGTCTGCCAGGCCGTCGCGGATGCGCCGCCACTCATCATAGCGCTCGCCATAGGAGAGCTTGCTGTGGAGGATGGCGATGCGCCCCGGGAAGCGGGCGGCGAAGCGGCGGATGGTCTGCGGGGTGAGGGAGATCTCGGGCACCAGAACTATGGCCTGTCTCCCCATCTCCAGGACCTCCTGGATCGCCCGGAGGTAGATCTCGGTCTTGCCGCTGCCGGTGACGCCGTGCAATAGGAGGGGGGGAGAGGGGG
>CAYQVA010000074.1:1461-8075 GCA_964420815.1 uncultured Anaerolineae bacterium | reverse complement strand
GTCGTTCAAGTCCACCCTGAACCGCTTCGCCTCCAAGAAGAACTTGGGGATGCCTCCCAGGCGGAAGGCGTAGTCCACCCGGCCGCGGGAGACCTTCCTCTCTGCGGAGACTTCAGCGGAATCGTAGACATCCCAGCCGAGGGCGCGGAAGAGGGGGAGGATGAAGTCCTTGCAGGTGTTGGCCTCGTTGTAGGCCCTCAGCGATTTGGCATCCAAGCGCCGATACCTTTCCACCAGCTCGGCGATCTCGCGCCGAGCCTGCTCACGAATAGACAGCATAATCTTTCCACGCTTTCAGGTCTTCACATACGAAGCCACCAAGTGCACCTTTAGAGAGCGCAAAGGGCGGAGGTCCATCAGCCTCTCTAAGAACATGCCCAGCTTGAAGAAAAGGTCGTTGAAGGCGATGTAGGTGGGGTCGCCGATGTGGTGGAACTCCTCGTCCCGCAGGCCCACCCGCCCTAGCTTCTCGTCCAGCTTCGACTTGGTGTTCGCGCGGTAGAAGGCGGGGAAGGTGTCCGCCTCCCGACGGCCATAGACCTTTCTCGCCAAGAAGGGCTGCAGGCGGCCACGGATGAGGCGGTTGATCAATACCACGTAGTTCCAGGCGTTGGGCGTGAGAATGAGGAGATGACCGCCCTTGGCAAGAACCCTGGAGAGCTCGGCGAAGGTGAGGTCGGGCTCCTCTAGGTGCTCCACCACCCAGGTGCAGAGGACGATGTCGAAGCAACCATCGGCGAAGGGCATGTGGTTTAAATCGCCCATCACCAGTTGATCCAGGCCGACGTTGTCGCGCAGCGAGGCCATATCAACGTCCAAACCGACGGCCTGTTTCACCTTGTCCTTATAGAGCCCGATGACCCCCGCGCGGCCGCAGCCGGCATCGAGCACCCTGCTCTCAGGGGTGATGCGGCTGGCCAGCAGGCCCTCGTAGACTTGGCCGCTGTGCCGATAGCCGGGCCTTAACTCCCCGTAGAGCCGGCGGTACCTATTCTGCTTCTCCAGCGGGATCATGGCTGTATCTTGCTGTGCAGAGGCTACACTGCAATTATAACCCCTTTCCCCGATCCTGTCCAGTCACTTGGCCTGCGAATCAAATCCGCAGGCTGAAAGCCCAAGTCGGCTGAGGAGCCGACTCCTAAAGCGAGGGATGCGAGACCTTTCGTCAGGTGATGAAAGGAAAGTTCTTTGCGCTTTCTCCACGCACCAAAGCTGCTATCAAGGGGCGTCCTCGCCCCGTCTGGGGCCTGTTTAGCCCTAAAATCGGGGCGGGGACGCCCCTCTGTAGCAGGGGAAGAACACCTCTCTGTAGCAGGGGAAGAACGCCCCCTCCCCAAATCGAGGGGCTGAAACTTGACTTCTCTCCCAGTCGGTGATATTATCGCCAGTGATGACTTCAGGAAAGGGGGCTCAGGATGTTCAAGAAAATCCTTGAGGCGATCCAAGAGGAGATCTCGGGGGAGGCAGCCAAGCGATACGTGGAGGGCATCATCAGGTTCCATCGCATCCAGGCCAGCCCCGGATTCCGGAGAGCGGCAAATTATTGCCTCGAGACGCTGAGGGGCTTCGGGGTAGAGGCCGAGGTTTTGACCTTCCCCGCCGATGGGAGGACCTTCTACTGGGCAGCCCTGATGCCCCAGGAGTGGGAGGCGAGCGAGGCCACGCTCCACATCACCGCCCCTGAGGACGCCAAAGGGAAGCTGGCCGATTACTTCGACCTCAAGCTCTCCCTCATCCAGCGCAGCGCCCCGGCCGACGTGGAGGCCGAGGTGGTGCTCCTGGAGGACGGAGAGGAGGAGGCGGAGTATGAAGGGCTCGATGTAAGGGGCAAGATCGTCCTCACCAAAGGGAACGTGGAGAGAGTCTACGACCTGGCCGTCCTCAGGCGCGGCGCCCTGGGCATCATCTATGATGGCATGCGGGAGGTGGCGCCCATCCGCCAACGCGCAGACATGCCCGATGCCCTGCAATACACCTCCTTCTGGTGGACGGGGGATGAGCCGAGGTGCTTCGGCTTCGTCCTCTCGCCGAAGGAGGGGGAGAGGCTGCGCCAGTTGATAAAGGGACAGGAGCGGGAAGGTAAGCCACCGGTCAAAGTTCGAGCTAGGGTGGTCAGCGAGTTCCGCGACGGCACCATCGAGGTCGTCTCATCCCTCATCCCCGGCGAGACTAAAGAGGAGGTCCTGGTCATCGCCCACCTCTGCCACCCCCAGTGGTCGGCCAACGACAACGCCTCGGGAAGCGCCACGGCCATGGAGGTCGCCCGCACCTTGAAAGGCTTGATTGACGAAGGGAAACTGAGCAAACCGAAGCGGGCCATAAGGTTCCTCTTGGTTCCGGAGATGACGGGGACCTACGCCTACCTGGCCACACTAGGCAATATATCCAAGATAGTGGCCGGCATCAACCTGGACATGGTGGGCCAGAACCAGGAGCTCTGCGGGTCCTCGCTTTTGCTCATCCGCTCGCCGCAGGCAACCCCTGCCTTCACCGACGACCTGCTGGAGCGGCTGCTAGAGGAGGTGTCGCAGGAGGCCAAGGGCTTCGGCGGCGTGGGCGGCTTCCCCC
Source organism: uncultured Anaerolineae bacterium (assembly GCA_964420815.1). Classification (GTDB taxonomy): domain Bacteria; phylum Chloroflexota; class Anaerolineae; order CAYQVA01; family CAYQVA01; genus CAYQVA01. The sequence goes on along the minus strand of CAYQVA010000074.1, from coordinate 5,507 downwards.
TCTTCAGGCTGGCAAACACGCCCTTCATGGGCGGCAGCGACCACTATATCCTCGCCGACCCCTCGGTAGGTATCCCCTGCCCCATGCTCAACCAGTGGCCCGACAGGTTCTACCATACCAGCCTGGACACCCTGGACAAGGTTGACCCCAGGATGCTCAAGCGGGTGGGGGCGGTAGCCGCGACCTACGCCTACTTCATCGCCAACGCCGGGGAGAGGGAGGCCAACTGGCTCGGCCATGAGATGGTCGCCAGATTCAAGCGAAGGGTCCTGCAGCTCGTCCAGGAGGGCGTGACCGAGGCCATGTCCGCCGAGGAACCACAGGGATCAGCAAGGGCGATGGAGAGGTTGGCGAAGAGGGTGCGACACCTCACCGAGTGCCAGGGCAAGGCACTGGCCTCCCTGCGGAGGCTGGCTGACGTCGAGGTCGAGGGATGGCGGGAGGAGATAGCTGCCTTCGCCCGAAGCGAGCTGGAACGGGCGCGGAGTATTTTGGGTGAGCCGCCGGAGCCACCCACTGAAGAGCCAGATGAGTGGGAGAAGAAAGCAGCGGAGATAGTGCCTGCCAGGATCTATCGAGGCCCTATTCCCCTCCGTCCCTACTTCTTCAAGCTCACTGGGGAGGAGAGGGACGAATTCCATCGGCTGCGCAAGGAGCACAAGGAGGGTTTCTTCACCCTGCCCGTTCTGGCGCTCTATTGGGCGGACGGCCAGCGCAACCTCCTGGAGATCGCCGACCTGATCGAGTTGGAGACGGGGATGCGGGATGTGGAACTATTAGTCGGCTACTTCCAGACGCTGGCCAAGCTGGGCTTGATAGAGCTGAAATAGGGCTATCGTGGAGTGCGAATGTGTGGAGTGCGAAATCTCCTGATTTCGCGCAGGCGACGACAGTTTTTTGCGACGACAGGAGTCGTCACACTCCACAATTAGCGGTATGCCAAGTTGACTTGATAGAGCTGTGTGGAGTGCGAAATCTCCCGATTTCGCACACATGCGACGACAGGAGTCGTCGCACTCCACAGTTTTTGTGTGGAGTGCGAAATCTCCTGACTTCGCGCAGGCGACACTCCACAGTCTTTGAAGGAGCGGTGGATATGCTTATCCGGCCACGGAGGAGGAGAAGGCGCATCTGGCCTCGGCTCCTCCTGATCGGGCTCGTCGGTCTGGCCATAGCGCTCTACGCGCGCACCAGGGGGCTTATCCCCTTAGAGGAGCCGCAGTCACCTCCGGAGATCACGGAGACTAGCACGGAACATATCCTGGAAGGGGATAGGCTCTTCCGGGAGGGCAAGATTGACGAAGCCATAACCGAATACAAGGGGGCTACAAAGCTGGACCCCCAGAACCCCACTGCCTATGCTCGTTTGGCAAAGCTACTGACCCTGCGGAGGCGCTACTCTGAGGCGGTCTCCAGCGCGCAGAGGGCGATCGAGTTAGACCCCGAAAGCGCTGAGGGCTACGCCAACCTGGCCATGGCCCTTAACTGGCAGGGGGATTACGATGGGGCCATTAACGCCGCCCTGCGGGCCATTGAGCTCGACCCCGACTATGCCCCAGCCCATGCCTTCCTAGCCGCGGCCTATGCGAGTAAAGGCTACCTCCATAAAGCCCAGGAGATGGCCGAAGAGGCGGTGCGCCTCGATGGGGAGAGCATTGATGCCCATTACAGCTTGGGCTACGCCCTGGAATGCAAAGGCGATTATGAGGGCGCCATCGCCCCCTATAAGCGGGCCATCGAGTTACAGCCGAACCTGAGCTACCTGCATATCGGGCTGGGGAAAAACTATCGCGTGCTGCACCGCTATGAGCAGGCCATCGCCCAGTTCCGAAAGGCCATCGAGGTTGATCCCGATAACCCCGAGGGCTACGATTGCGTGGGGTTAGTCTACTACGATCAGGGGGATATCGAGCGCGCTGTGGTCCAGTTCCAAAGGGCTGTCGAGGTGGACCCGGAGTATGCCCACGGCTATGGCCACCTGGGCTGGTGCTACTACGTGAAGATGAACTACGAGGATGCCATCCCCCAGTTTAAGAAGGCCATCGAGTTAGGGGCCGGTTCCATCGAGTATTACTACGAATTGGGCTGGTGTTACGTCCTCCTAGACGGGTGCGACGAGGCCCGCGTCTGGCTGCAAAGGGCCCTGGAGATAGACCCCCAATGTAAACCCGCTCAGGAGGGATTGAAGGCCTGCGAGGGGAAGTAGGGGCATGGGAGATGGTGGAGATGGGAGAGGGATTGACCTTCGCCGAAATCGAGCGGCGGCGCGACCGCAAATATCGGCGCATCCGCGAGCTGAGGCTGCGCAGTGAAGAGGAGGCGGCGCGATTCATAGACGAGGTGGGCTTCTGCCTCCTCTTCCCCCATCGGAGCATCGAGCTTCCGAGCCTCTGGGAGGCCATCTGCGGAGGGCGGAGGAGGATACCGCGCCACCACCACGATTATGAGTTGAGTTTGGCTTGGAGTTGGAAGGATAGCCTGCCCACTAGGAGGAGGGCCTTCTACGGCAAGTACCTCAAAAGAAAGCCAACCTTCATCTCCCTGAAGCTCTTCCCCTATTTCTATGCCCTCTCTGAAAACTACGGGGGATTGGACGATTACCTGATCGAGTATGAGGATGGCAGGTTGAGCTATGAAGCGAAATGCGTCTACGAGGCTCTGCTCGAGTGGGGTGCCCTGCCGACAAGCATCCTGCGCCATAAGGCCGGACTCAGCGGGAAGAGCAACGCCTCCCGCTTCGACCGCGCCTTGGTCGAGCTGCAGGCAGGCTTGAAGATCGCTAAGGTGGGCATATCTGATGCCAACCGCTGGAAATACTGCTATGTTTACGACTTGCTGCCCCGCTGGCTGCCCGATGAGGTGGAACAGGCGAAAAGGATAAGCCGCAAGGAGGCGATGAGGGAGATGATCCTCAAATACCTCGATACGGTCGTCGTAGCCACTCCGGAGGGGATCAGCAGCCTCTTCGGATGGGGGATCAGGGAGCTGGATCGGGCGATAGATTCGCTGGTCGAAGAGGGAAGGGTAATGGCAGATGTGAGGGTCGAAGGCAAGGGAGGATATTTGATGCTGAGATGTTAGAGCAGATCACCGTCCTCATCACGGCTGGTTCCATGGAAGAGGGGAGGAAGATAGCCAATGCCCTCGTCGAGGAGGGGTTGGCTGCCTGCGTCAATATAGTTCCGCAGGTGAGCTCGATATATCGCTGGAAAGGGGAGATACGCGAAGATCAGGAGGTCCTGCTGATCGCCAAGAGCAGGAAAGAGATCTTCGAAAGGCTAGCCAGCCGTGTCAAGGAGCTCCATAGTTACGATGTTCCCGAAACTATAGCCCTCCCCATAGCGGCTGGAGATGAGGATTATCTTAGTTGGATCAATAAAGAGGTCAAAGCGGGGAGATAACATCACTTGGCCTTTCTCAACATAATCCGCAATATCTGGGCGTCTGTCTCCACCATTCCTGGATCCCCCACCAGCCCTAGATTGCGCACCGTCCTTTCAGGCGTCTCATCAACTATCCCATCGCTGCCAGGCACCTGCACCCCGCGCATCGCCAGCAGCGCACACTTCACCGCTAAACTGGCCGCCGTGCCTACTTTGAGGGCGCAGCCAGGCTTGGCCCCATCACAGATAACCCCAGACACGTTGCCAACCATGAGGCTTATCGCCCGTCCTATCTCCTCCTCCCCTCCCCCCAACAGCCGGACGATCCCTGCCGCCGCTCCAATCCCAGCCGCCACATACGACGCGCACATGGCCGATAGGTTCCCTAGATGAGCCTTTATATAGGCGGTGATCAGGTGGCTCGTGGCCACGGCTTTGGCCAGCTCCTCATCCCTAACCTTCAATTCCCTCGCCACCGTCACTACCGGCATGATAGCTGTTATCCCCTGGTTCCCACTATGGCTGCTGGTCATCACCGGCACCTTCATCCCAGACATCCGCGCATCTACCGCCGATGCCGCGAGCACTTCAGCACGGCTTGCCAGATCGTCGGCCAAAAGCCCCTCTTTAATTATGTCTGCCAGGTTTGCCCCAATCCCTAAT
>CAYQVA010000074.1:0-1451 GCA_964420815.1 uncultured Anaerolineae bacterium | reverse complement strand
GCCACACTCCATACCCCCGCCCTTGTGGTCAGCCCAGCCTGGCTGGCAGCCTCGTTCATTCTCACTCCCTCTAACATATATTCCATCTCCTCTGCCGTCATCTCCTCAACCAACGCCAGCACTTCGCGTAAGGTCATGCCTGCAAGGATGTTCTCCCTGCCTCTGATCTCAGCCTCGCCCCTCTCTAACTTCACCCACCTGGGAAGGGGTAGCGGCCGTCCATTGGCCTCCAATGCCGTAACATTGGTATGTCTGTCCTCGATAACAGCCCGTCCTTTGCCCTGGTCCGTCTCCACTATCGCCTCTATATACAATCGGCGGTGTCCTTCTTTGAGCTCCACTGTAACGAGACCGGCCTCCAAGAGCCCCTCAACTGTGCGCACATCTTCGGATGCGACCTTGCTCAAGACCTCCAAGCGCAACTGCGGGTCCCCAGCTAAGGCCCCCAATCCAGCCGCTATCAGCAAGCCCTTTAATTTGCCCGGTCCAGGGATACCTGCGCTGAGAGCGTTTTTAAACACGTTGGCATCGCAGGATACAGCCACCTTCTTCACTTTGCCTCCGATAGCCTGCCTGGCCAGCGCTGCGGCCAGGGCGATGGCTGCCGGCTCCGTACATCCCAGCGAGGGCTGTACCCCTTCTAGGATATCCATCACGCGCATCGCAACCTCCTCTACTCTCCATTGAGCTTATTGAGTGAGGACACATAAAAGGCGAGGCTGACCTTCGAATAGCACATGAGCCCAAGTCAACCTCGCCAGCATCCCCCATAGCCCCTTGCTAGTAGCCAGGCTATGCCTCGCCTGTCAGCGTTTTCACCTCGACGATTTCGCCCCCCTTGAGGTAGACTCGAGGCACACGCGCGGAGACAGCCGCCAGCACCACATAGTTGATGCTGTCCATGAGCGAGGCTATCTCCTCAGCGGTGATCTCCGCCCCGTCCTGCCGGCCAAGGAGAACCACCTCATCGTCTTGCTGGACGTCTGGGATCCCGCTTACGTCTACGATGCACTGATCCATGCAGACCCGCCCCACGATAGGGGCCCGCCTCCCCCTGATCAGGACCGAGCCCTTGTTCGAGAGCTTACGGCTGAAGCCGTCTCCGAAGCCGATGGGCACCAGAGCCACGGTGGTCGGCCGGGTGGTGGTGTAGGTGCGCCCATAGCTGATGCTCGACCCCGCGGGAAGGGTGCGTATCCGCCCCACGCGGCTCTTCAACGACATGGCCGGACGCAGGGGAACGGAGTGGTCAGTCACCGGCGAGGGATAGTGGCCATAGATGGCGGTTCCACAGCGCACCATATCTAAATGCATTTCAGGGAAGTTCAGTGTGGCTGCGCTGTTACAGACGTGGCGGATGGGGATGTGGATGCCCGCCTCCTCGAGGTCCTTCAGGACCTTCTTGTAAATCTCCCATTGCTTATAGGTGTAGGTCTTGTCCGCTTCGTCGG
>CAYQVA010000073.1:0-8151 GCA_964420815.1 uncultured Anaerolineae bacterium | reverse complement strand
GCATGTGTTAGGCACGCCGCCAGCGTTCATCCTGAGCCAGGATCAAACCCTCCGTAAAAGGTTTGTCTAAACCCAAAGCTCTCGCCGACCTTCCTACCACTCTTCAGTTGTTAAAGTGCTAAAAGCATTTATAGTATAACATAAAATCAGCTTGTTGTCAAGTAAAATATGTTAAATTTTCCACCTTATCCAGCACCCTAATTATACCATAAACGGGGAAGCTTGTCAACCTAAGGCAGATAGCCGAAGGGGTTGCGCCTCACGCCGTCCTTCCTGATCTCGAAATGGAGGTGCGGGCCTGTGCTCTTCCCAGTGCTTCCCACCCGGCCAATAAGTTCCCCCTTCTTCACCGATTGCCCGGCATCTACATAGTATTCACTGAAGTGAGCATATAGCGTCTCGAAGCCATTGCCGTGGTTGATGAGGAGCATGTAGCCATAGCCACCCTTCCAGCCGGCATAGACCACGTATCCCGAATCGGCGGCGTAGACCGGCGTCCCTTCGGGGGCACCAATGTCAATGGCCCGGTGGCCACTCCAGTATTTTTGGGTTATGACCCCACTGACCGGCCAGCCGAAGCTGCCAGTGCCCCGAGCAGCACCCTCAGGGATGGGCCCGCTGTAGGCGTGAACAACCCGCGGGATGTAAGGCTTCCTGCCACCAGGAACGATCAGCTTCTGCCCTACCCTGATCTCGTAGGGCTCCTTGAGTTCATTGTATTCGCATTGGATGATGGCATTCACATCAACCTTGTACTCCTCAGCGATGCCCTCCAGGGTATCGCCTTCCTCCACCGTGTGATATACCCCAGAGATGGGCAGGATGATCAGCTCCTGGCCTGCATATAAGAGATCAGGGTTATCCTCAAGCTCGCTGTTGGCCCACAGGATGGTCTCGCCGCTGATCTCGAACCTCTTGGCGATGTCGTAGACAGTATCCCCTGGCTGGACGATATAGGTGATGATGCCCTTGCGAGGCCGCTTGGGGGTAGGGATGGGGGTTCCGGAGACGGTTCTGGGAACGGGGTCCTTGATGAGGTATCCTTCATCCAGAAAGCGGGGGCCTCCTCGCGAGGTGGGGATGATGTGGGTGGACTGAACAAGCTCTGGCTCTGGAGTGGGGACAGCTGACCTTGCCTCGGGGATCTCTATCTGGGCCGCTAGGACGACGACCGCTGCCAGCAGGAAAACAGCTAAATGGGTGGCGAAACGAAGGTGCAGACTATTGATCCTCGCCCTCAGGTTCGATAGCGCACCGGCCCCAGTTATTCTTCCTCGATAAAGGCCCTGGTTATCATCCCCCAGCGTGGGGGACTCTATCGGCGATTCCTCCATTCGGCCTTCTTCCTCATAACGAACGGCCCGATATATTCACCTTGTGCATATGTAGTCCGGACCGTCCGCTAGATGACGTCCTTGCTCAATGTGGCGAGAAACTCTTTGTTGTTCTTCGTCTTGGCCAGCCTCCCCAGGACCGGCCCGATCGCCTCCAACCCTCCTATAGCAGATATCATCCGACGCAACAACCAGACCTTTTTCAGCGTTTCCTCATCCAATAACAGCTCCTCACGCCGCGTGCCGGAGCGTTCGATGTCGAAGGCAGGGAATATGCGCCGCTCGGCTAGCTTCCTATTGAGGTGCAGCTCCATGTTACCCGTTCCCTTGAACTCCTCGTAGATGACCTCGTCCATGCGGCTTCCGGTATCAATGAGGCAGGTGGCGATGATGGTTAGGCTCCCCCCTTCCTCGATGTTTCGTGCTGCGCCGAAGAAGCGCTTAGGCGGGTAGAGGGCCGCTGGGTCAATGCCGCCGGAGAGGGTGCGTCCGCTGGGGGGGACGGTGAGGTTATAGGCCCTGGTCAGGCGAGTGATGCCGTCCAGGAGGATTACCACGTCTCGGCCACACTCCACCAGGCGCTTGGCCCTCTCCAGGGCCATCTCGGCCACGCGGACCTGGTCCCCGACAGGGTCGTCAAAGGTGGCGGCCACAACCTCGGCCTCCACCGAGCGATCCATATCGGTCACCTCCTCCGGCCGCTCGCCGATGAGGACGACCATGAGGTGGATGTCGTTGTAATTGGTGGTGATCCCATTGGCTATCTGCTTCAGGAGGACAGTCTTGCCCGCCTTCGGGGGGGAGACGATCAAGCCACGCTGCCCGCGACCGATGGGCGCTATGAGGTTAAGCAACCTGGTGCCGAGGATGTGTTGTTCGGTCTCCAAATCAATAAGCTCCCTGGGGAAGATAGGGGTGAGGGAGTCGAAGTGAGGGCGCTTCCTAGCCACCTCCGGATCCAGGCCGTTGACCGCCTCAACCCGCAGGAGGCCGAAGTACCTCTCCGTCTCCTTGGGAGGGCGAATTTGGCCGATGACCATGTCGCCGGTGCGCAGCCCAAAGCGTCGGATCTGAGATTGGGAGACGTAGATGTCCTCAGGGCCAGGCAGGAGGTGATCGGAGCGCAGGAAGCCAATGCCATCCGGCACGATCTCCAGAACCCCGCCGCCAAAGATGTACCCCTCCCGCTCGGCCTTGGCCTGCAGGAGGCGGAGAATGAGGTCGTGTTTCTTTAAGCGGCTAAAGCCCGATATTCCCTGCTTCCTGGCCATCTCCTGCAGCTCGTCCAGGGTCATGGCCTCCAATTCGGCAATATTCAGCGTGTCCACTCCACTCGCTCCAGCTGGGCTTACAACACGTTCCCTCCAGCCTTTAAAAGGGAGAGGGTTAAGAAAGGGGTAAAGAGATACCCTCACATCGTGTGACGCATGGGATATGAGAGAAGAGACCAGGGAAAAGCAAATACGGCAAGCGTCAACGGGGTTTGTTTGGTCATGATAAATGAGGTATCGTGTTAGCGGATGTGAGGATGAATTAATCGTGGAATATTATACCACTTTTTTTGATTTTAGTCAAATGTGACATGACCGCGCCTTTAGCGCATCGATGAATCGGCCCACTCGCTCGCGCCATTGCCGAAACTCCCCCTCGACATTTTGGTGAGGATACTCGCCATGGTAGAAATAGGCGATGTGGAGGACGTCAACGATATGCCGAAACTCCTCGGAGTATGGCGCTGGCAATGCCTTACGCAGCTCGCCCCACCTCGTCTCCTCTGTAGCCAGATAGGTCATAGCTGCACTTCGAGCGGCATCAAAGAGGGAATTAAAGGCGGTACGGTAGAGGAAATCCCGCCGTATTTCATTTGGCGCATTGCCTGCATCCTCCAGAAATCCGTCGGCAGCGAGCACACGTTCACGTGCCTCATCATAAGTCTAGCTATAGCCGTCCTCGCCTCCTCTATTGTGGAGCCGTCGCCGTAAAGCACTTTATGGGCTGCCAGTACTCCCAGGGCGATCCAGTCCCCAATCCGCTGGCCGGATTCACGCACTATTATGTCCACCTTGACCGGCCAGTCCGCCACAGCGTCCCAATAGACATCGGAGTCCTTCTTGGCAGCGGTGGTCACCAAAAGGTCAATGTCTAACGCCAGGTCCGGGGCATACACCGAAGACCCGAACTGGATGATGTCCTTGATGTCGGGATCAGCCCGCAAAAGGGCCCGACACAGCCCCTCCAGGTCGGTTTTCGATTCGTCGTCTGGGGAGTGCAGAGCTTTATCCCTTTGTTCCGGACCTGTCCTATGTCGTGTCATCTCCTTCAACATCCCCACCAAAATTGGAATCGCTTCGCAACAGTCGCAGCTTAGGCTTCAAACAACTCAGGGAAATACCAACGCTTAATTATGTCCTTGCTTATATCCTAAACAAACTATGGTAATTGTACCTACGATCGGGAAGCTCTTAAGGGGACCGCTTGAGTTTTTGTCAAGCCACTATTTTGTTTGCTCTATCTTCTGCTGCAACTCATACAACTTATTGAGCGCCTCCAGCGGCGTCATGGAGTTCACGTCTAGCCTGGAGAGTTCCTCGACGACCGGATGGGGTTTGGTGGGGAAGAGGGCTAGCTGCTGGACCTCGGCCGCCTTTCGCCTCCTGGTAGGGGCGCGGGCCTCCCTCTCCAGCTCCTCCAGAATCTCCTCAGCGCGATGGATGACCGCCTTGGGGAGGCCAGCTAGCTGCGCCACGTGGATTCCATAGCTTCGATCGGCCCCACCGGGCACGATCCTGTGAAGGAAGATAACCCTATCGCCCTCCTCGGCCACGGCCACGTTGTAATTGCGCACCCGCGGCAGGACCCTGGCCAGCTCCGTCAGCTCGTGGTAGTGGGTGGCGAAGAGGGTCTTGGCTCGCAATCTTGGGTGGTTGTGGATGTGCTCGACCACGGCCCAGGCGATGGAGATGCCATCGTAGGTGCTGGTGCCCCGCCCGATCTCGTCCAAGATGAGGAGGCTGCGGTTGGTGGCATGGTTGAGGATGTTGGATACCTCGATCATCTCCACCATGAATGTTGACTGGCCGGCCCAAATCTCGTCCTGGGCCCCGATGCGGGTGAAGATGCGGTCCACCAGGCCGATGGCGGCCTCATCGGCTGGGACGAAGGAACCTATCTGGGCCATCAGGACAATGAGGGCCACCTGACGGAGGAAAGTTGACTTCCCGCTCATGTTCGGGCCGGTGATGACCAGGATCCTCTCCTCGGGCGTGAGGTGGACATCGTTGGGCACGAAGGGCTCCTCGCGCTGGGTCAGCTCGACCACAGGATGTCTTCCGGCGATGATGTGGATCTCGTCACCCTCGATCAGCTTCGGCCGCACGTAGTTGTTGCGCAAGGCCACCTCGGCCAAGGCGGCATAGACGTCGAGGCGGGCCAAGGCGCGAGCCGTGGCCAAGAGGCGCTCGGACGAGGCGGCGACCTGCTCGCAGACCTGACGGAAGATGCGCGATTCCAAATCCAAGATGCGCTCCTGAGCGTTGAGGATCAACGACTCGTACTCTTTGAGTTCCGGGGTGATGAAGCGCTCGGCGTTGACCAGGGTCTGCTTGCGGATGTACTCCTTGGGGACGAGGGCGAGGTTGGGCTTGGTAACCTCGATGTAGTAGCCGAAGACCTTGTTGTAGCCCACCTTGAGCGATTTGATCCCCGTGCGCTCCCGCTCCACCCGCTCCAGGTTGGCCACCCACCTCTTCGCCTCCCTTGATGCGGCGATGACTTCGTCCAGCTCGGCGGAGAATCCGGGGGCGATGACCCCACCAGCGCTCAAGGTGGCTGGTGGGTCATCCACGATGGCCTGGGAGATCAAGGTGACCACGTCCTCACAAGGATCTAAGCTGGAAAACAGATGCTGGATGCTGGAAGCTGGATAGCCTGCACCCCTCTCTCCAGTTTCCAGCTTCCAGCCTCCAGCTTCGAGTATCTTTGGCACCACCTCCAAGCTCTGCTTTATGCCGACCAAGTCTCGTGGCCCTGCGATCCCTTGCACCACCCGGCTGGTCAATCGCTCCAAATCCCTAAGCTGCTTGAGCAGAGAGATGACCTTCGTGCGCAGTGGGGTGTCGCGGTAAAAGGCCTCCACCGCGTCTAAACGCTCGTTCAGCGCCTCTAAGTCAAGCAACGGCTGGTTGAGCCACCGGCGCAGCAGCCTGCCCCCCATAGGTGTCACCGTCCCGTCGAGCACCCCCAGGAGGGAGCCCTTGACGGAGCGGGTGCGTATAGTCTCAGTAAGCTCCAAGTTGCGGCGGGTGGCTGCGTCCAGGTTCATGAAGGCGCTGGTGGAGTAGGTGGATAGATGCGTTAACTGCTCTAAAGCAGCCTTCTGCGTCTCCCGCAGGTACTGGATGATGGCACCGGCGGCGCGCACCGCCAAGGGCAACCCCTCGCAGCCGTAGCCCTCCAGGGTGGCCACCCCGAAGTGCTCCAGGAGCGCCTGGCGAGCGTTGCCCAGCTCGAAGCGCCAATCTTCATAGGGGGTTAGAGGGTAGGGGATAGAGGTTAAGCCCTCATCTCCTATCAGCACCTCCGCCGGTTGCAGCCGCTCCAGCTCCTGTTGCACCGCTTGCAGGATGTCGTCGCCCTCGATCTGGGTGGTGGCGAACTCCCCGGTGGTTATATCCACATAAGCGATCCCCGCTCGATTGCCATCAACCACCAGGGCAGCCAGGTAGTTGTTGCGCTTCTCCTCCAATAGGGTCGGCTCGACGACGGTGCCTGGGGTGACTACCCGCACCACCTCGCGGCGAACTAGGCCCTTAGCAGGCTGCTCGCCCACCTGTTCCACGATGGCCACCTTATAGCCCTTGCCGATGAGCTTGGCGATGTAGCCCTCGACGGCGTGGTAGGGGACGCCGGCCAGGGGCACCCTCTGCCCCTTGCCCACGGGCCGCGAGGTGAGGACGATGTCACATTCCCGGGAGACGATCTTGGCGTCCTCGTCGAAGGTTTCGTAGAAGTCGCCCAGGCGGAAGAAGACGATGGCATTAGGGTATTGCTTCTTGATCTGTAGGTATTGATGACGAACTGGGGTCAATTTATAGCTTTTGCTCATTCTCAGCTCTTCTCAAGTTTACCACATTCCCCTTGCGTTGTCATCTGCCAGTTAACGCAGGAGATAGAAGCCAGATATGTGGAGTGCGAAATCTCCTGATTTCGCACAGGCGACGACGGGAGTCGTCGCACTCCACAGTTAGCGGCATGTGGAGTGCGGAACCTCCCGATTTCGCATTACCGGCCCCTGTTCCAGGAACGAGGCTATCAGGACCGCGATCTCATCATAGGGATCGCTCGTCATATCAAACCAATGTATCCGCTTATCGTTGAGGCGGAACCAGTTATATTGGTGGCGGACGAAGCGACGGGTATCGCGCTTGATCAATCGAATCGCCGTCGGCAGATCAACCTCGCCCCGCAGATACATCCCGATCTGGCGGTAGCCCAGGCCAGACATGGAGGGTAGGTCGTAGTTGTAGCCTCTCTCCACCAGGCTTTTGACCTCATCCACCAATCCTCGCTCGATCATCCTATCTACCCTACGGTCAATGCGCCGGTAGAGCTCGGCCCGGGGCATGGTGAGCCCGACCCACAGGATGCGATAGGGTGGCGGCTCCCTCCGCTGCCAGTGGGAGATGGGGGCGCCCGTCTCCTCGTAGACCTCCAAGGCGCGAACGATCCGCCGCAGGTTGCTGGGGGCTATCCTCGCCGCAGCGATGGGGTCAACCGCCTGAAGCCTGGCGTAGAGGGCATCCCCTCCCATCTCCGCCGCCTCACGATAGAGCCTGCGGCGAAGCTCCAGATTGGGCTTGACCCTTGGTATGGCGAAACCCTCCGTCACCGCTTTCACGTAAAGCCCTGTCCCCCCCACCAGGAAGGGCACCTTGCCCCTCCTGCTCACGTCATCAATGGCCTTGTAGGCCAGGTCCTGATACTGAGCCAGGGTGAATTCCTCATCCGGGTCTACGATGTCAATCAGGTGGTGAGGCACGCGCCGCCGCTCCTCCTCAGTCGGCTTGGCCGTGCCGATGTCCATGTAGCGGTAGACCTGCCGCGAGTCGGCGGAGATGATCTCGCCCCCAAGCTCCTCGCAGAGGCGAACCGCCAGCCGCGTCTTGCCCACAGCCGTCGGCCCCACGATCACTATCAAAGGGGAGAACTCGTTTTGAGCGACATCAGCCACCATCATCCCATAGCCCCGTATGCCCTCTCCACTATCTCTACCAACCTATCCCAACTGAACCGCTCATAGATCCTTCGCTGCGCCTCTCGACCCAGTGCCTCCCGCAACCCCTCATTGCGCAGCAACCTTATGACGCTAGCAGCGAAGGCCTCCGTATCGCCAGGCTCGACGAGGAGGCCGGAGACCAGGTGCTCGATGTACTCGCCGTTCTGCCCCACGTCATCGGCGACCACGGGGATGCCCGCCGCCATCAGCTCGATGAGCTTCACGGCACACTTGGTGCGGTTGATCAGCGTGTCCTCGTAGGGGTGGATGGCCACATCGGCCATGGTGAAGTGGGGGTAAAGCTCCTCGCCCTCCACCCAGCCCAAATAATTGACCTTATCCGCTATCCCTGCTTCCTCGATGAGATGGAGCAACCTTTCCTCCTCACCGAAGAAACCCTTGCCTATCACCAGAAACCGCGTCTCAGGCATCGCTGCCAGAACGCGGCGAAAGATCTCGACTATCCGCTCCACTCGAAACTCGAAGAACCGAGTGTAGAGAAGGACAGTTCCCCCGCTCCCTCGCCTCCCCTCTCCCGCACTC
>CAYQVA010000072.1:0-8238 GCA_964420815.1 uncultured Anaerolineae bacterium | reverse complement strand
CGCATCCCCTGGGCGAACCCTTCCAGCATGCCCCTTGGGTCGCCTGTGGCCTCATCGCCGACCATCAAGATGGGGAGTGTGGTGGCCCCCGCCACCCGCTCGTAGCCCTGACAATAGGGGATCATCAGCCAAGTGCGGACCGATGAGTCGCCTAAAGCCTGGGCGATGCTGATGATCTTAACCAGCGCCTCGGCATCCATTTTGGCCGGCAGTGCTTTCAGGAAAACAGGCACCCCTAAACGATTGAGCTCCACTATGGCCTCGGCGCATCTTTCGATGTCCCTATTGGAGGCGATCTCATCCTCCTCTAAGCGTAGGGTGAGCTTAGCGCCGTCCAGCCTCATGCGCTCGATGGCCTCAGCGGTGAAGGAAGCGAGGCGGCTATCCATCTCGCCAGAGAAGTCCATGGAACCCAAAATGACTTTCTCGTCCAAGAAGCCTGGGCCACCCTTGTCCTTGACCAGGTGGTTGACGATGAGGAGGTCCTCGACAAGGTCGGGGGTGCCTACCACACCGTCGAAGTCGCTGACGGCGATGACTCTGAGCACCCGCCCCAGGAGCTCCAATCGGTCTCCCATGGCCGCTGGCTCGCCCCCTACCCCGGTAACCAGCCATGCCGCTTGGTCGGCTGCCAGGATGGTCAGCTTTCCATCTCGGGTTAGGGCTTCTCTCCTGACGCGTCCCTGAGCTTCCTCCAGCACCGTTTCGGGATCGTTCACCCTCACATCGGTGATGGCGTTCAGGATGCGCTCCGGGAAGAACTCCTTCGTCTTGAACTCATAGTCGCCGATGGTGTATTTTACCATCGCCACTTCCATGCCTCCTTCAACGAAAACTCTCCTCCAAGAACAAGAAGAGTACTCCATGAGCAAACGGAGAGAGTTTTCGTTCGCCCTAGCGGCTACTCAGAGCTTTCTGTGGACGTGCTGCTCCCCTGCCAGGTAGCCCACCAAGTGCCGTCGTTGATCACCTTCCCGCAGACGCCAGCTAGGACCTCGGTATGAAATGTACCCTCAGCCCTATCGGGGGATACGAACCGCCCATCCCAGGTAAGCTTGTTGAGTAACCCGCCCGAGACGTGAAACGTGCCGTCGCGGCTATAGAGATGGGGTAGTTAATGGTCCATTGCACGGCATGCATTTGCCGGAAGGTGCCCACTTTCCATCAACTCAAGGTGCGGAAAAGTTGAGGTTTAAAGGGAGCTGCCTCTGAGCCTCCCGATCAGCCCGACCTGTGCGGCAAGCTCGGCCGCCTTACCCCTACTCGTACTCGTTGTAAACCTGCAGCGAGTAGTCGGCCATCTTGCTCTGATCAGGCTTGTATTTCCAAAAGGACACCTTCACATCGAGGGAATCTGTCTCGTCCGGGTCCAGGTTTCCGATGCTGTCCCACCCGACACCGATGGTGTTACCGGCCGCATCGTGCATCGCCACGCATGCGACAATATGGCTCAATCGGCGGTCATACTGGTTGCGGACATCCCCTGTGACGTGAAAGGCATCCCGCTCGTCGAAGAAGTCGCTAATGTTAGAGACCTCCATCTGGAGGGGGGTATAGGACGTGGTCTGCCACACTGGGCGCAGCTCGTAGTGATCCCAGGAGGAGGCCGGCAGGTTAGAATAGATGTCCATGAAGGGCGAGCTCATCCCCGGCGCGAGATGGTGGATGCAAGCGAAGGTGTATCCCTCGTCCACTACGTTGCCTCCTGCGTCGTAGAAGGTGGTGTAGATTTTGACGAAGCCGACGCTGACATCCGATGCGTTGTACACCTCGCCGACCAGGTAGGTAGAAGTGGAACCCTCGTAGGGGGTGAAGGTGGTGTGGTTGGTGACGTGGACGTCCGTGCCGGGAGGCGGCGTGGGGAAAGGTGTAGGCGTCGGAGTCGGAGCGGGGGGGCCTGGGACGGTGAAGTGGTAGTCTTCACTGTTACGCGCGATCTCGTGGTCATTGACGTTGTAAGCCCTCACGCGCCACCTATACTCGCCTCCGCTCAAGGGATCTGGCACTGTAATGCTGGTGCCATCCACCCGCACCCAGTTGAGGATCGTCTCAGATGATGGGCTCGTCCGCCTCAGGTACACTTTGTAATAGGCCGCTGATGGATAGGCTTCCCAGACCAGCGTAGGTTGGTTGGTATCCACGGTGCTGTCGTCCGGTGGAGACGACAAGATGAGATCGGTCTTGGGGACGTGAAAGTCGTCTATCACTGTGATCTCGCCCGCTTTGATAGTGATCTCCTTGCATCCAATGATAAACGATTTATACCACCAGAGATCCGGCGGCTCATCGGCTAAGCGGACCAGGTGACAGTATGAATCAGGCACGACGTCGGTGAACTCATACCAACCGTTCGCGTCGGTCGTCGTGTTATACTGTCGGCCGCTGCACGTTCCCCAGATCCAGTCAAAGTCCTCACACAGCCGTGAATAGGCGCCACTTGCCCCCTCATCATTCCACAGGATGCGGCCGCGTGCAGCGCCAACATTGGGGCCTGGAGGAGGCATCGGTGTAACCGTTGGTGTTGCCGTTGCTGTGGGTGTTGGGGTAGGGACGCTTGGGACGTAGCTCTTCATGACGAGGGGCAGATAGATGCTAAAGGAGAACGACGCTAATTTGCCAGCCGGCGTTGGCGGCGGCTGAGTCGGCGCCGCCTGGGGCACGGGTTCCTCAGCCCAGACAGCCAAGGGGGAAAGCAGACCCAACAACAGGGCCAGCCTCACCGCATTAAAGATATGTCTTCTCACCATAGCCTCCTTATGATTTGGCCCTAGGCAGCTCGGCACGTGCGGCCCGCATAAGCTACCTCCTTAATGCCTCTGGGTTGACGCAGTGAGGCGGCATCTCCCCCTTGAGCCCAGCGATAAGGTTCTCCGCCGCCATGGTGGCCATCTTGGTGCGGGTGGCGATGGAGGCGCTGCCGATGTGAGGCACGACAATGATGTTTTCCAGCTCGAGGAGCGGGTCATCTGGGCGAATGGGCTCCGGCTCAGTCACGTCTAAGGCGGCGTAGGCGATCTCCCCGTCCTTCAGGGCCTTGTATAGCGCCTTGGGGTCAACGATGGGGCCGCGGGCGGCATTGACCAGGATAGCTGTCTTCTTCATCAGCTTGAACTCCCTCTCGCCAATGAGGTGATAGGTCTCCGGCGAGAGGATGGTGTGGATGGTCACGAAGTCGGATTCGGCGAGGAGGGTGTCAAGGTCCGCGTACTCGATCCCCCATTCCTCCTCTAGATCCTCGCGCCGGCGGATGTCGTAGTAGAGAATGCGCATATCGAAGCCTCTGGCCCTTTTGGCCACCGCGCTGCCGATGCGGCCCAAGCCGATGATTCCCAAGGTAGCACCGTGGACGTCACGGCCCAAAAGGAGCTTCGGCCCCCAGGTCTTCCACTTCCCGGCGCGAACGAACTTGTCGCCCTCGACGATGCGCCTTGCCGCCGCCATCAGGAGGGCGAAGGCCAGGTCTGCGGTGGTGTCGGTGAGCACGCCGGGGGTGTTGCCGACGACGATGCCCCGCTTCGTCGCCTCAGCGACGTCAATGTTGTCATAGCCCACGGCGTAGTTGCTGACCACCTTGAGCTTCGGGGCGGCGTCCATTAACTCGGCGTCCACCTTGTCGGTGAGGAGGCAGAGGAGCCCTTCGATCTCCCTGACCTCCTCCAGGAGCACATCCCGGGGCGGGGGGAGTTCGCCCTCCCAGACCTTGGCCTCGCAGAACTCCTTGACCATCTCCAACCCCTCTTCGGGGATGAGCCGGGTGACATAGACTTTTGGTTTGGTCATCTCTCACCTCCGTCATGGATTGCAGATTGCGGATTGCAGATTGCGGATTGCGGATTGCAGTTAGCGTCGTTGCTGTCCAATCGCAGTGACAAGAAGTCCGATGATCTGCCCCAGTAGATTATAGCGATGCTCGATAACCATTTCCGTCAACAGTTTCCGACCTCGATAGTACCATCCCCTGGTTTCTCGGGCTGAGCCTACCGAGAAGCTCAGAAAGCGAGCATAGTCCCTCCCAAAGCCACGGCCATAGCCTTCCTCGATATTGGCGCTTATTGATCCTACACTGCGGATGAGCTGCTTGGCAATCTCGCGACCGCGGATGTCCTTTATGAGGCTCTCGCAATCCTTCCAAGCCAAATCATGCAGAAACAACGCTAGCCGATAGGCTTCCATCTGCCAAAGCGGGTCATCCTTGATCGCATCGGGAACCTGCGCTTCCCAATCTTCGTACTCCATCGCTATCGCCTCAGATTGCGGATTGCAGATTGCGGATTGCAAAGGTGCAATCTGCAATTTGCAATCTGCAATCTGCCCCCTGCAATCTCCCCCTTTCAAAAAGTCCGCAACCAGGCGATTGAACCCCTCCGCCCGCTCTATCTGGGGGACATGCCCGCAGCGGTCGAAGATGTGCAGCCGGGAACCGGCTATCATCCTATGGCCGATGTGGCCATGGGCCACAGGGATGAACCTATCCTGGGCTCCCCACACGATGAGGGTGGGGGCCTCAATCCCGGGGATCTGCGCCAGGAGGGGCTCCAAGATCTCCGGTCGTAACCCCCTCAAGTTTACCCCATAGCGCAGGACGGACAGGAAGAAATCCCTCGCCCCCGGTAACCTAGCCATCTCCAAGTTCTGCTCGACCCATTCGTCTGTCACGAATCGCTTGTCGTAGAAGAGCATCCTTTGCAACGTGCGCATCCCCCTCTCGTTGGGGCCGTATAGGGCCTCCCCCAACACCGGCAGGGTCATCAGGCGGAAGATCCAGATTAGCTCGCGCCCGAACCCAGCGTTGTCCACCAGGACCAGCTTGTCCAGCCGCTCAGGGAATTCGATGGCGAATTGCAAGGAGATGAGGCCGCCCATGGAGTTTCCCACCAGGCTGGCCCGCTCTATCCCCTGAGCGTCCATGAAATCGGCGATGAACTGAGCAGCGTAGTGGAGGGAGTATTCGATCCTCGGCTTGTCCGAGCGCCCGAACCCCAATAGGTCCATGGCATAGACGCGGCAATGCTGGGAGAGGGGTTCGATGTTCTGCTGCCAATATTCCACCGAGGCACCTAAGCCATGGATGAGGAGGAGGGGCGGGCCGCTGCCCATCGCCCAGTAACGGATATTAGCGCCGCCTACCTCGACGTAACGGTCTTCCATCCGCAATCTGCAATCTGCAATCCGCTATACCCTCGCCCAGGCCTCCCTCCAAACCCGCTTGGCGTTAGCGATGACCACCTCCGAGGTCTCGCCCGGCAGGGGCTTGACTTCAAAGGCCACGATGGGTAGCTCGCCCTGGGGCCTCTCCTTCAGATAGCCCACTTCAAGGAGGGCCCGCAAGAACTCCACCACCTGAGGGACGTCGTTCTCGCCGCCGGGTATGCCGAAGCGGGGGTGCTGGTCGCCGTAAGCGGGGTGGCTTGGGTCTCGCATCACGCAGTTGCCGATGTGGATGTGCACCAGGTGCTCCTTGATGGCACTCAGCGCTTCCAGCGGCCTCTCCCTCAGGAGGGGGAGGTGGCTGAGGTCATACATCAGGCCGAAGTCGTCGAAATCAGCGCACACCTCCTCGGCGATGGCCGCCGCCTCCACAGCCGGGCCGATAAGGCAGCGCTTGTCCACGGCGCGGTCGAATATCTCCAGAGTGATGCCGATCCCCTTTTCACGTCCGTAGGCACAGAGCTCCTTGAGAGAGCGGACGAGGAGCTCTGCGGCCTTGGCCCGATCGGCCTTGCCAGGGTCGGGGCCGCTGAGGACGGCCACCCGCCCCGCCCCTAGCTCCAGCGCCTCGTCAATGCAGGCCTTCACCTGGGCGACGGCTCTCCCCCTTTCCCCTTCGTCCAGGGCGTTGAGGTTTAATTTCTGAATCAGCAGAGGGGGTTGGGCGCCATAGCCCACCACTAGGTGGCTGGCCTCCAGAACCTCCCTTACCCTCTTTCGGACCTCAGGGTCCTTCATCCAGGTGACCTCGACCTCGGTGAAGAAATCATCCTCAGCGATCCTGGTCACCGTCTCCAGGATAGGCCCTTCCCCCTTAATGGTCTCGGGGAAGGCCATGAAGTGCACGATTCCCAGCCTGAGCATCCCTTCCCAGGACTTGTCCATGGTTTACCTCCCTTATGTCATCTTCACCACGATGTCGCCGATGATGTTTGCCGCCTCATCGCCCCGGTCGGCGGCGTTGCTGAGGTGGCGGTATATCTCCCTCATCTTGAGCATGCAGACGATGTGTTCGACGTCTTTGGGCATGTGGAAGAGATCAGCGATGGCCTCGCGGTAAATGCTCTCCGCCTGGTTCTCCAGGGCCTTGGCCCTTACGGCGTGTTCCGCGGCTACGCGGGGGTGCTCCCTTAGGCGGAGGACACCCCGGTATATCTCCTCGGCTGCCTTCCTCAGCACGGAGGCCATCCTCCGCAGGAAGTCGTTCGGCTCCACATCGAGGATCATCATCTCATCAACGGTGGTGTATCCATAATCTATGATGTCATCTATCGCCCGCGAGAGGTTGAATATGTCCTCCCGATCTATGGGCGTGATGAAGCTGCGGAGCAGCTCGTCAATAAGGATGCGCCTCAGCTCGTCCGCCTCCTTTTCCGCCCTAGTAACCCTCTCGGCTACCTCCTCATTCTTGTCCTTCATGAAGTCCTCTAAGGCCTTCATGCCCTCCAAGGTCTTAGCCGCCTGTTCCGTGAGCAGCCGCAAGAATTTGTCCTCTCCCGGTTTGAAGAGATCCATTAAACCCATTTCCGCATCTTCCTTACTTACTACAAAACCACATTGATGAGCTTATATAATGCCCCCGCAATGAACATCGAAGCTGGGATGGTGATGATCCAGGCTATGACGATGCTCTTGGCCACCCCCCAGCGCACCTTGGAGAGGCGCTCCGCTGAGCCAGCGCCCATAATGGCCGAGCTGACCACCTGCGTGGTGCTGACAGGGCCGCCCAAAAGGGCTGCACCCAGGACGACCAGGGCCGAACACGCTTGAGCCGCGAAGCCGTGCACCGGCCTGACCCTATACATCCTGATGCCCAGCGTCTTGATGATCCGCCACCCGCCGCTGATCGTCCCCAAGGCGATGGCTACCGCACAGAGGGCGACTACCCAAGGGGGGACAGCGAACTCCGCCAGATACCCCGCGCTGACCAACCCCATGGTGATGATCCCCATTGTCTTCTGGGCATCGTTTGTGCCGTGGCTCAGGGCTAAGGCGATGGAGGTGACTATTTGGCCCCGCTTGAAGAACTGGTTGATGCGCGGCGATGCCCCCCGTGCCAGGAAGAATACGGCCTTCATAAACAGGTATCCCGTGATCAACCCGAGAAGCGGGGAGGCAAATAAGGCGATGACTACAGTGAGCAGCCCTTCGATCTGGATCATGTCGAAACCGTAGGATACGCCCACGGCGCCAATCATTCCGCCAATCAATGCATGCGATGAGCTCGAAGGGATGCCGAAGTACCAGGTTATCAGGTTCCAGAGGATGGCGCCGAGCAGAGCAGCGAAGATGACCGTGAGAGCAATCGCCTCTGGACTAATCACCCCTTTGCCGATGGTGGTAGCCACAGCCACACCGAAGAGGAAGGGACCGCAGAGATTAGCAATAAAGGCCAGGAACAAAGCCTGGCGGGGACCCATAGCCCTGGACGATATCATCGTGGCTACGATATTGCCGCTATCATGGAACCCATTAAGGAAGTCGAAGATCAAGGCTACGGCCACTAAAGCGATAGTCGGCACCGATGGAATCATAATGAACCGCCTCCCTAACGACCAGTATAAGCTGAAATTGAACCAGTGGAGATATATCCAGTATACCCGAACTGGCGTAGGGTGTCAATTACCTTGGAGAAGCGATGCTCGTAGCCCGGCGCCTAATGGTTTGTAGGTAACGAGTACCGAAAAACTGATTCCCCTACTCATTACTTGTCACTCGTTAACCCTAACTCTTCGATCCGCATTTGGATGTAAGCTGCCACTGCTTCTGTGTAACGCCGCCACGTATCCCCAGTCAACGTGCGATAGATTTTCTCCCGCAGCGGGCGGAAGACGAGGTAGGCGAAGTGACGGAAGAAATCGTCGGAGGGGCGCTTGCAGGAGGGATCAGCAGTTCCCAGGAGTTCCTTAGCGAGCTTGGCCATCCCGGGGCCATAGCTCAGAACCCCTTTCACTAAGCGCATTCCCTCCTTTCCCGCCACCTCAGCCACCAGGGCCTCGTCGGCGAGCTTGGCCATAGCCTCCTGCTCGG
>CAYQVA010000071.1:0-8308 GCA_964420815.1 uncultured Anaerolineae bacterium | reverse complement strand
GGTCCCCACATTGACGTGAGGCTTCGTCCTTACAAACTTCTCCTTTGCCATTCCTGGTCTCCTTTCAAGAAAAGCTGATGATCTCTCAGGCTCGTCCGATGAGCTTTTCCGCTATCTCAGGCGGCACCTCATCGTAGTGGTCGAACTCCATGATGAAGTTACCTCTCCCTTGGGTCATGGAGCGCAGATCGGTGGCGTAGCCGAACATCTCCGCCAAGGGGACCAAAGCGCGCACCACCTGTATGCCACCGCTGCGAAGCTCCATCCCCATGATCTGAGCCCGCCGTGCGTTCAGGTCCCCAACGACCTCGCCGGTAAACTCCTCGGGCATCACCACCTCCAACTTCATGATCGGCTCCAGGAGGACAGGACCAGCCTTCTGCACCCCGTTCCGTAAAGCCATTGAACCAGCGATCTTGAAAGCTATCTCCGAGGAATCAACCTCGTGGTAGGAGCCACCAACCAGCGTCGCCCTGAGATCAACGATGGGGTAGCCCGCCAGGACGCCGCTCTCCATGGCCTCTCGGATCCCCTCATCAATGGCCGGGATGTACTCCTGGGGGATGGTACCACCGGATATCTTGTTGACGAATTCGTAACCCCTCCCCTTCTCCAGAGGCTCAAGCTCCAGCCAGACATGACCATACTGCCCCCGCCCCCCGGTTTGGCGGATGAAGCGCCCCTCGGCGCGGACAGGGCGGGTTATGGTCTCACGATAGGCCACCTGGGGCTTGCTCACGTTGGCCCAGACCTTAAACTCGCGCACCATGCGGTCAACGAGGACCTCCAAGTGCAGCTCGCCCATCCCGGAGATGATGGTCTGCCCGGTATCCTTATCCACCCGGATTTGGAAGGTGGGATCCTCCTCGGCGAGGCAACGCAGGGCCTCGTTCATCTTATCCTGATCGGCCTGAGTGCGGGGCTCGATGGCCACGGAGATAACCGGCTCCGGAAAGCTTATTGATTCCAGGATTATTGGGTGACGACGATCGCACAGGGTATCGCCGGTAAAGGTGTTCTTCGGCCCTACCACAGCACCTATGTCCCCGGCGCAGATGCTATCAATCTCCTCCCGGTGGTTGGCGTGCATCCGCAGGAGCCTCCCTATCCGCTCCTTTTCGTTCTTCGTAGAGTTCAGGACCGTGGAGCCGGCTAGGAGCTTTCCCGAGTATACCCGCACATAGGCCAAGCGACCCACGTAGGGATCGGTAACAATCTTGAAGGCCAGAGCAGCGAAAGGCTCATCCTCATGCGCTAAACGCGTCTCTTCCTCCCCTGTCAGAGGGTTAATCCCCTTGATAGGCGGGATGTCTAGGGGGGAGGGGAGGTAATCAACCACGGCGTCCAACATCGGCTGCACGCCCTTGTTGCGCAGGGCCGCCCCACAGAGGACCGGAACCAACTTTAATTCCAAAGTCGCCCTACGTAAGGCCCTCTTTAGCTCCTCCTCGCTGATCTCCTCCCCCTCCAAGTACTTCAAGGTAAGCTCCTCGTCGGTCTCAGCCACCTTCTCGATGAGTATTTCCCGATGCCTGGCCGCCTCCCCCTTCAATTCGGGGGGCACCTCGGTAGCGACCAAGCTGGTGCCCAACTCATCGGTCCAGATAATAGCCTCGTTTCGTATGAGGTCAACGACCCCAACGAAGGAATCCTCTACCCCGATGGGTATCTGCACAGCCACCGGATCGGCTGCGAGCTGCTCCCTAATCATATCTATGGTTCGCCAGAAGTCGGCCCCGACGCGATCCATCTTGTTGACGAAGCAGATGCGCGGCACGCGGTATCTGTTCGCCTGCCGCCAGACCGTCTCCGACTGGGGCTCGACGCCGGCTACGCCATCGAAGAGGACTACCCCGCCATCAAGGACGCGCAATGAGCGCTGCACCTCCACCGTGAAGTCAATGTGCCCTGGGGTATCAATGATGTTGATCTGGTGGTCGCGCCAGAAACAGGTCGTCGCCGCGGCAGTGATGGTAATCCCCCGCTCTCGCTCCTGCTCCATCCAGTCGGTGACCGTGGTGCCCTCGTCCACCTCGCCCATCTTATAGGTCTTGCCGGTGTAAAACAGTATCCTCTCCGTAGTCGTCGTCTTCCCGGCATCTATATGGGCGATGATCCCTATATTTCGCGTTCGCTCTAGAGGAAACTCTCTGACCATAGTCATTGACCAATCTGCAATCTGCAATCTGCAATCCGCAATCTGCAATCCGCAACCTGCTACCAGCGGTAGTGGGCGAAGGCCTTGTTGGCCTCTGCCATCCTATGGGTGTCCTCTTTCTTCTTGATCGCCGCCCCGGTGCCTCGAGCGGCATCTATAAGCTCGCTGGCCAGCTTCTCCGCCATGGACTTGCCGGAACGGGCCCGCGCCGCTTGGATCAGCCAGCGCATGGCCAGTGAGGTGCGCCGATCGCTCCTCACCTCTATCGGCACCTGATAGGTGGCACCACCGACCCTTCGTGGCCTCACCTCTAGGACCGGGGAGGCGTTCTTTATGGCCTGCTCAAATACATCCAATGGGCTCTTGTGGAGCCTCTCTTCGATTATATCAAATGCATTGTAGAGGATCCTCTCAGCCAAGCTCTTCTTCCCATCTTTCATCAGCTTATTGATGAACTTGGCCACCATCACGCTGCCATATTTGATGTCTGGCTTTATGATCCTCTTAGGTACTCGGCCCCTTCGCGGCATCTCTAACCTCCCTATCGCTTAAATGGCCATCTGGCTTCATGATGCAAAAACAATCCCTCTGGGTTTGGGGTCCCTCCAGCTTCGATAAGAGGATGCGGTGCTTCGAATGGGGAACACCTAACCACAAAGGGACCGGCCTTCACACTAGTGAAGAGCTTGTGTCATCCTGTAGTTCCCACACTACCTCACTTAGGACGCTTTGCGCCGTATTTGGAACGCCCGCGCTTGCGGTTCTCAACGCCCCCAGCATCCAAAGCGCCGCGGATAATGTGGTAACGCACACCAGGCAAATCTTTCACCCTACCCCCTCGGATAAGGACCACCGAGTGCTCCTGCAGGTTATGTCCCTCCCCCGGTATGTAGGCTGTCACCTCAATGCCATTAGTGAGCCTAACCCTAGCGATCTTGCGCAAAGCTGAGTTAGGCTTCTTCGGGGTAGTGGTCTTGACCTGGGTGCAGACCCCCCTCTTCTGAGGGGCGCCATCGCTACGCTTCATCCTCTGCTTGAGGGCATTGAAGGTATAATGCAAAGCTGGAACCGACACCCTCTTTTTCTTCTTCTTCCGCCCTCTTTTGACTAACTGGTTGATCGTTGGCAAGTAAACCCCCTTCCCTGACTAAAGCTACTATCGAAATTATCATGAAAATGCATCCTAGTCAATCACCGCTGACGATTCCCAAGGAGGACCGAGCCCCTCCCGCCAGTACCATTACCGCTCCCCTTTAAGCGATTTCAAACCCATCCACCATTTAGGCGGTTGCTCCTCCTCATCCTTGCCGAACCGGACCCATTCCCCATCCTCATTACGAGCCTCTACTGCGAGCCCTAAACCCTGTAACTCCTTGACCAGGACGCGGAAGGACTCAGGGACACCGGGCTTACGGATGGGCGCACCTTTTACAATGGCCTCATAGGCCTTGACCCGGCCCGTCACATCGTCTGACTTAATGGTTAACATCTCCTGAAGTGTATGAGCTGCTCCATAGGCCTCCAACGCCCAGACCTCCATCTCCCCGAAACGCTGACCGCCGAACTGGGCCTTCCCCCCTAAAGGCTGCTGGGTGATAAGGGAATAAGGGCCCGTAGAGCGGGCGTGGACCTTATCCTCGACCAAGTGTGCTAGCTTCATCATATAGATCACACCCACCATCACCGGATGGTCGAAGGGCTCACCCGTCTTGCCGTCATAGAGGATCATCTTGCCCGATGTGGGCAAGGGGATGTTCCTTTCCTTGCTCAGGCGCAGGGCCTTGAGCTGGACCTCCTCGTCCGACATCTGATCTACGGCAGGCGCCTCCTCACCTGACGAACACTCTCGCTGTATTGACCCCTGTGCACGGACATCTATGGAGCGAGAGTGTTCGTCACCCATCACCTCCTTCAGCCAGAGCCGTAGGCAGACCTTTACAGCACGCCGATCGGCTTCCTCCTTCTCAGCCAAGGGCCTCTCGTCGTCCTCGAAGACCAAGAGCTCATGGGGATCATAGCCCTGCTCCCTCAGCCAGCGCTCCAGGAAGGCGCGGCGGGCCTTCCGCCTGTCCGACAAAATCGCCTCACCGCCCTCAAAGATGTGGCTGAGGTAGAGGCTGCGGGCCTCCTCATCATCGGTTATCCCCTCTGGATCGTATTCCTGCTCCTTAAGCCATCGCCAAGCCCGCTCCGTCAGCTCATCCCAAGCGCGATCTATCAGCCATGCCCTGGCCAATTCGGCGGCGATCTCCTCCTCGTCGGCGCCGTCGAAGACAGGAGAGATGACCTTCAAGCCTAATCGGTCGGCAGCCCAACCGAGGTGCGTCTCCAGTATCTGGCCGATGTTCATGCGAGAGGGGACGCCCAGGGGGTTGAGGATGATCTCGATGGGAGTCCCATCTGCCAAGAAAGGCATGTCTTCGATGGGCACCACCTTGGATATAACCCCTTTGTTGCCATGACGCCCGGCCATCTTATCGCCTTCCTTGATCTTACGCCGCTGGGCAACATTGACCCGCACCAGCTCATTGACCCCTACCGGCAGGTCCGGACATTCTTCCCTGGTGAAGCGCCTGATACCCACGACCTTCCCCTGTTCACCGTGGGGGAGCCTAAGGGAGGAATCCTTAACGTCTCGGGCCTTCTCGCCGAAGATCGCCCGCAGCAGCTTCTCCTCCGGGGTAAGTTCCCTCTCCCCCTTGGGCGTTATCTTGCCTACCAGGATGTCGTTAGGCCTCACCTCGGCCCCGATGCGGATAATGCCATCCTCATCTAGGTCCCTTAAGGCCTCCTCCCTTACGTTGGGGATATCGCGGGTGATCTCCTCAGGGCCAAGCCTCGTGTCTCGAGCCTCTATCTCGTGCTTCTCGATGTGAATTGAGGTGAACTTATCCTCGCGCACGAGCCCCTCGCTAATGAGGATGGCGTCCTCGTAATTGCCGCCCTCCCAGGAGAGGAATGCCACGAGGACGTTCTGCCCCAGGGCCAGCTCGCCACCCTGAGTTGATGAGCAATCGGCGATGACATCGCCGGCCTTGACCTTATCCCCTTTATTGACGATGGGCCGTTGGTCAAGGCAAGTGCTCTGGTTGGAGCGGCTGAAGCGGCGCAAGCGATAGACGCGATTCCCATTGGGCCCCGCAATGGTTATCTGCTCCGAGGTAACGCTTACCACCTCCCCATCCTCCACGGCGATGATCACCTGGCCCGAGTCCCTGGCAGCCTGGCGCTCCATCCCTGTGCCCACTATGGGGGCCTCGGGGGCGATCAGGGGAACGGCCTGGCGCTGCATGTTGGAGCCCATCAGAGCCCGGTTAGCATCGTCATGCTCTAGGAAGGGGATTAGGGACGCTGAGACACCGACGATCTGCTTCGGCGAGACATCCATGAAATCCACCTTATCCACAGACTCAAGCATGAACTGCTGGGCCCGCCGCACCGAGACCTTCTCCTCGACGAACTGGCCGCGCTCGTCCAATTTGGCATTGGCCTGGGCGATGGTGTAGCGGTCCTCCTCATCGGCCGAGAGGTAGACGATCTCGTTGGTGACTATGGGCCTGATCCTGATCTGGGTCTCTGGGAGGGCCGCGATGCGCTCGGCCAACTGGGGGGTGATGATAGTGCCGGCTTCAGCGATCACCTCACCCGTCTCCGGGTCAACGACCCGCTCCCGCAACTCCTTGCCCACCATCGCCTCATAGTCGTTGGGGACGGCCTTAAGCACCCGGCGGTAGGGCGTCTCAATGAAGCCATACTCATTCACCCGCCCATAGGTGGCCAATCGCCCGATGAGGCCGATGTTGGGTCCCTCAGGCGTCTCGATGGGGCAGATGCGTCCGTAGTGGCTGTGGTGCACGTCACGCACATCGAAGCCAGCCCGCTCGCGCTTGAGCCCCCCTGGCCCCAAAGCCGATAGAGTCCGTTTGTGAGTCAGCTCGGCCAAGGGGTTAGTCTGATCCATGAACTGGGATAGCTGGCTGGCGCCGAAGAATTCCCTTAGAGCGGCCACCACCGGCCGGATGTTAATCAAGGAGACAGGAGTAGCCTGCTCCGGGTCGCGAATGCTCATTCGATCCCGCACCACCCGCTCCATGCGCAGCAACCCGATACGCAGATGGTTTTGAATCAGCTCGCCAACGGTCTTCACCCTCCTGTTCCCCAGGTGGTCAATGTCATCGGGAGGCTCTAGGCCGTTGTTCACCCGAATCATGTGCTCCACGACCTTAACCAGGTCCCATTTGGTTAAGGTGCGCTTGCTGAGGGGGATGGAGAGACCCAACCGCCTATTTAGCTGGTGACGCCCCACCCTCCCCAGGTCATAGCGACGTGGGGTGAAGAGCAGCGAAGTGAGGAAACTTTTGGCATTCTCCAGGGTGGGCGGTTCGCCGGGGCGCATCCTCTTATAGAACTCCAGTAGGGCCTCTTGGGCCACGGTGCGCCCATCCCTTGGCCCCAGGAATGGCTCCTGCTCCATAGTGGCCTTAATGTAGTGGTGGTCAGACATATTATCCACGGCGTTGAAGAGCTCGAGTAGCTCCTCGTCAGTGCCCTCTTTAAGGATTTCCTGATCAGTGCCATCGTCAATGTTTGCCAGGGCTCGCAAGAGGAGGGTCACGGGCATCTTACGCTTACGATTAACTTTGACGGCGATCTCATCGCGCCTCCGGGTCTCAAACTCCATCCAGGCCCCCCTATCGGGGATGAGCTTGGCCTGGCAGAGGAAGCGGCCCGTTGCCCGATCCTCCTCAACGTCGAAATAAGCGCCAGGGGAGCGGATTAACTGGCTGACCACAACCCTATCTACCCCGTTGATCACAAAGACAGCATTGTCGGTCATAAGGGGGAAATCGCCCATGAAGACCTCTTGTTCCTGTATCTCGCCCGTATCTTTGTTGATCAGCCTAACCCGCACCCACAATGGAGCGGCAAAGGTCATGCCTCTTTCGCGGCATTCCTTCTCGGTATATTTCGGCTCCTCGAAGCGATAATCTAAGAAATGCAGCTCCAGCTTCCTATTAAAGCTCCGGATGGGCGAGATCTCATCGAAGAGCTCGCGCAAGCCCTCTTCCTGGAACCACTTGAAGGATTTCAGTTGTGTCTCGATCAAGTTGGGCAAGGGAAGCACATCCCTTATCTTGGCATATGATTTGCGTTTCAGGTCCATCACATCATCCCCTTAAATATGCTCGATGCGATGATAAATCAAAATCAAATTATACCCAATAAAATTAATTTTGTCAAATGCCGAACCTGCGTTGGATCAACCAACGTTATATAACAACAAGCGATCGCTGAGGAATCACCCTATGTCTCCACGGTACTTAAGTGAAGGAGGGGTAAAGCCCCAAAGGGGATAGAGCGACAAGCTCTCCCGCCCTCCCATTACTTGTGGGGTATCCCCCCGCCTCTTTCCATTGCCTTCCTGACGAAATCGCTCGCCACTATCTTTCGGAGAAGGTTGATTCGCATCGTTCTTTGGATACGCCAAAGGCGAGCGATTTCGTCACCAGGCCCCGGCTAAGGGATTCCGCTCCTTACCAACGCTCTAGACAAATTCTCAGCGACCGCGTCAGGTAAGAAACTGCCTATTTAAATGAGCTTGGCTAGATACACTTCAGCACCCAAGAGCGCACTGAAGTGCGCACTACGAACAAGCTCTATTTTTAGCCATACCCTATTTCAATTATATCACCAAAAGGGAAAAGATGCAAGCGTCCCCAACCAGAGATTAGGCCTCGACCTTAGAAGTCGAGGATGTTGGCCATCGCCGCCTGGCTCACTTCGTCAATGGTGGGGATTCCAGTGACTCTGCTGGCTCTCTCAGTAAGGGCAGCGATGTCGCCCCTGTCCAGGAAATCCAGCCGCCACTTGCGGCATCCGGCCACAAGCTGCTTTAACCCTCGGCTGGGCTCGTCGCCCGTACAATTCACGCCTATGGGAGGCGATGACCTAGGGGTAGATGCCCCTGATGTATATGGCCTCGGCCACCCTGTCTATAGCCCGCACTAGGGCGGCGGTGCGCATATCAATCCCCTTCTCCTGAGCAACGGCCCACACCTCGGCGAAGCTCTTGGTCATGATCGCTTCCAATTTTCTGTTGATCTCCTCCTCGCTCCAGAAGAAAGACTGGAGGCCCTGCACCCACTCGAA
>CAYQVA010000070.1:0-8330 GCA_964420815.1 uncultured Anaerolineae bacterium | reverse complement strand
TCCTCGAGGAGGGGGAGGGAGGGCTCTGTGGGGAAAGGGAGAACAGGGAGGGGAAGCTGTATTTGCTCGGCAGCGAAGCCCAGCAAGGCCTGAAGGAGGCCATGTGGTATAGGAAGCTGGGCGACGGTCGAGTCCAATGCCAGCTATGCTTCAGGAAGTGCACCATTCCGGAAGGGGAGAGGGGCTTCTGCCGGGTGAGGGAGAACAGGGGAGGAAAGCTCTATTCCCTGGTTTACGGGCAACCCTGCGCCCTCCCCATTGATCCCATAGAGCTTGAGCCGATGTATCACATGATCCCAGGACACCGCAACCTCTGTGTGGCCACGGCCAGCTGCAACTTCAGGTGTAGGCACTGCCAGAACTGGCACATCACCCAGCGGAGCCCGGAGGAGGTGGCGAGCTATCCCTATACCCCGGAGGAGATAGTCGAGAGGGCGATAGAATGGGGCTGCCGCTCCATCTCCCACAGCATAAACGAGCCCACGGTCTTCTACGAGTACATGCTGGACGTGGCTAGAAGGGCCCAGGAGAAGGGCCTGCTGACCCTATTCCACACCAACGGCGCCCTCAACCCTGAGCCCCTGCGAGAACTCCTCAGATACATGGACGGTGTCACCGTTGACCTGAAGGGCTTCAGCGACGAGTTCTATCGGGAGACCTCATCTGCCGACTTAGAGCCCGTCCTCAGGACGCTGAGAATCATCAAGGAGGAGGGGGTCTGGTTAGAGATAGTGAACCTGGTCATCCCCACCCTGAACGACGATCCGGGGGAGATAAGGGCGATGTGCCAGTGGATAAAGGAGAACCTGGGCGAGGATGTCCCCGTGCACTTCAACCGCTTCTTCCCCCAATACAAACTGACCAGCCTCCCTCCCACCCCTATCGAGACCCTGGAGATGGCCAGGGAGATCGCCCTGGAGGTGGGGCTAAAGTACGTCTACATTGGGAATGCACCGGGGCACATGGCCAACAGCACCTATTGTCCAGAATGTGGCCAGCGGCTCATCCATCGGGTTCACTTCATGGTGCTGGAGAATAACGTGGTGGGCGGGAAGTGCAGGTTCTGTGGGGCGGAGATCCCGGGGATTTGGGAGTAAAGGGCGATCAATTCCCCTCACCGGGGAGCAGCCAAGTCGGCTGTCCAGTAGTGGTAATAGGCGCTGTTGCTGAAAGCTGATAGCCCCCGCTGGACTCGCTCCCGGTTAATTAGCTCCACCGCCTCATGCTTAAGCGCTGGATAGTTCTTTGCAAGAAAAGGCAGGTAGATCCGGTGCACCGGGCTCACATCAAATGTCGCGCTATCGTGGAAACCCCACACCCCAGTCTCCGTATCCGTAGCCTCTACCTCCACCCTATAGGTCCCAGCGGGTAACTTGCCCACGTTTTCGGTGAAGGACCAATGGGTTACCACAGGAGCACAGATAGCGCTCTTGCTTTCTAAGGTGACCTGGAAGGAGATCGTATCCCCCAAAATGGTGTAAGAATGGGTAACGCTGGGGCATGAGTTGCGCCACTCGCCCGATATGGTTATCAAGACCTCGTCACCTTCTGTAGGATCAGACGGCTCGATTGCGATGTGGTCGGTCTCAGCGAAGATATTGGGATCGCCGATAAGTGGGGATGTTGCCAACACCACAAGTAGGGCCGTCAGTAGTAATTTGCCTTGCTTGTGCAAGAGCGATCGAAACGAGCACGTGGATTTCGGCATCCTTGTCCATTCCGTCAACCGATTCTCAACTGCCCGAATTCACGTAAAATTCACGCCCGATTCCCTCAAGTTATGCTATACTGTGTTTAAGGTCGTCTCTGGACAATAACATATCAGGAAAAGCCAATATTGTCAAGAGGCTATGGATGCCTGGCCCTCGCTCAGCCCCTTTAACAGCTTGCTATGATCGCCGCACTTGCTTCTCTTGCTCTTATAGCAAGGCATGGTAAAATAAGATTTAAGGAAGGAGACAAAAATGAAAAGGATTCTCACCGCGATTTTAGCTGCGGCGATGCTTATCACCGCAGCGTTGTCCATGGTGGGCCGTGGGGCAACGGAGCCTTTACAGCCGCCGCCATTCTATACCTATGACAGCCTTGCGAGGCATGATGATCGCCCCCTCTACGTCCCAGGGCAGTTGATCGTCAAGTTCAGGAAACAGGTCCCCTTCGCCAAACGCTACCGGGCCCTGGCCGAGAGGAGGATGACCCTGGCTAAGAGCCTCTTGTTGCCAGACTATGCCCTGGCGACCTTCCCCCCTGACCGGGATGTCCTTCTGATGGCCGCTTCCTTAGCCAGGCACCCAGCCATCGAGCTGGCCGAGCCCAATTACTATCGTTACGCCGACTTCGCCCCCAATGACCCCTATTACTCTTACCAGTGGCACTTCCCCAAGATCCAGATGCCTTCCGCCTGGGATGTCTCCACCGGGGCAGGGGTAATCGTTGCCGTGATTGACACTGGGGTGGCCTATGAGGATTACGGCCCCTACGCCAAAGCGCCGGACTTGGGAGGGACGACCTTCGTTGCAGGATGGGATTTCGTCAACAACGATGCCCATCCCAACGACGACAACAGCCATGGCACCCACGTCGCGGGCACCATTGCCCAAACCACGAACAACGGCATGGGGGTAGCGGGCATAGCCTACAGCGCCAGCATCATGCCCATTAAGGTGTTGGATAGCGCCGGGAGTGGCACTGACCAATGGGTGGCGGACGGGATAGTGTGGGCCGTCACCCAGGGGGCTCAGGTGATCAACCTCAGCCTGGGCGGCCCCTATCCATCGAGTATCCTGGAAGATGCGGTGAACTACGCCTACTCCCATGGGGTCACCGTCGTCGCCGCCGCGGGGAACGAGAACTCCAGCGTCATCTACCCTGCCGCCTATGAGAGCTGCATCGCCGTGGGGGCAGTCCGTTATGACGAGACCCGCTCGTATTACTCCAACTACGGCCCTGCCCTCGACCTGGTTGCGCCGGGCGGGGATATCCGCGTGGATCAAAACGGCGATGGCTATGGCGATGGGATCCTCCAGCAAACCTTTAACCCCCACACCCACGACTACACAGACTTCGCCTACTGGTTCTTTGAGGGAACCTCGATGGCCACGCCCCACGTCTCGGGGGTTGCAGCCCTATTGATAGCCCATGGGAATGCCACCACGCCGGATGAGATACGGGCAGTGATGGCGTCTACGGCGAAGGACCTGGGGCCCACCGGCTGGGATCCAGAGTATGGGCACGGGTTAATCCAGGCGTATGAGGCCCTGCTCTCCGGGTGGGTGACGCCGACGCCCACCCAGCCGCCGTCGCCCTTGCCGACCCCCACGCCAACCCAACCGCCATCACCCCTGCCGACACCGACACCTTAACTAATCCCCTTAGCCGGCTGAGATGACGAGAGGAAGCAGGAAGGCCAGGGTGACCCTAGTGGGGTTGATCCTCCTGGCCTTTGCCATAAGGGTTTACCACCTCGATTTCCAAAGCCTCTGGCGCGATGAGGTGGACAGCGTGATCTTCGCCCAGAGGGACATCCCCGCTCTCGTGGCCAATTTTGTCAGGACCGGCGAGAACGGCCCGCTCTACTTCCTCGTCCTGCACCACTGGATAAGCCTGACGGGCATCAGCGAGTTCTCCCTCCGCTTCTTCTCGGTGGCCTTCGGCGTTTTGACCATCCCCCTGGTTTACCTCTTCGGCCGCCGATTGCTGGATGGGAGCATCGGCTTGCTCGCCGCCTTCCTGGTCGCGCTCTCCCCCTATCACGTCTGGTATTCCCAAGAAGCCAGGATGTACTCCTTGGTCGCCTTCCTCGCGCTGCTCTCTCTCCACCTCTTTCGCCTGGCCCTGCAGCGGAATCAATGGCACCTCTGGGTGGGTTACGTTGTCGTCACCAGCCTCGCCCTGTATATCCACCTCTTCACCGTTCTGATGATCCTCGTCGAAGGCGCTTGGTTTGGTCTGCTCTGGCGTCGCCATCGCGATGCAGCGAGAAGCGCCCTGATCGCCCTGGCGTGCCTGACGCTGCCTTATCTCCCCATAGCCATGTGGCATATAATACCAGCATTGGTCTCGCCGCCGTCGATAATGGTCTATTACCCCTATGGCCTGATGGAGATGATGAGGATCCTACTCGCAGCCTTCAGCCTGGGCCTGCGGCCGATCACAGGGCCTTGGCCCCTCGTCCTCTTCGCGTCCCTCTTCCTGGCGGGGCTCTTTTACAGGGGAGGAGGGACCATCTCTACACCGTGGCGCACCCTATTGCCCAGTTGGAGGATCGTCCTCCTCTGCATCTACGTCTTCCTCCCCATCCTCGCCACCTATCTGGTCTCCCTGCGGCGGCCGACCTTCACCGATAGATACCTGATCTTTATCCTCCCCGGCTACTACCTGTTGCTAGCCAGCGGCCTGTTGGTCGTTAAGAGGCGATCAATGATCGTTTTCGCACTGTGCATCGCATTGGTCGCCTTTTATTCCCTTTGTGCTGTGTGGGTGCAGGATCACACCAGGATAAAGGCCGACTTCCGGGGTGCAGCCCGCTACTTCGCTGCCCATGCCCAGCCGAATGATCTAATAATCTTCCTCATGCCCTATGTGCGCCATGCCTTCTCCTACTACCACCCCGAGGAAGTCAATTGGGTTGACCCGCCTTACACCAATAGCGGCGTGGGGGAAGAGGAAGTAGCAGGCGCGATGGAGAAGGCAACGATGGGTTACGAGAGGGTATGGCTGTTCCTATCCGAAGCCGACTTCTGGGATTCCTCCGGGCTGGTTGAGGGGTGGTTTCACGATAACGCTCAACTGGTAGACGAGAGCCGTTTCAGCTACATCGAACTGCGTTGTTATTCGATGGGTAGGGGTGATTGAGGAGCAATCTCATGCGCTCCGCCCTGGAACCCCCACTGCCCTTTCTTGCATGTTGTCAGATTTTAGTGTATAATCAAATGCGCAGGTGGACTCCAGGAGGTGAAGGCGATGCAAACCTTAAAAGAGCTCATTAACCAATTGCCCCCTGAGCTTCAGGAGGAAGTTAGGGACTTTGTGGAGTTCCTGGTAGAGAAGCGAGTCCGCAAGCCGAAAGCGAGGCTCAAACTCGATTGGAGGGGGGCTCTGCGGGATTTGCGGGATCAATACACATCGGTGGAACTCCAGCACAAAGCTCTTGAATGGTGGGGGGACTAATGTATCTCCTTGATACCAACATCATCCTGGAACTCCTCTTGGATCAGGAAAAAGCCGATGAGGTGGAACGGTTCTTACGTAACACTCCACCGGCGAGTCTTCACCTCTCCGAATTCGCGCTCTATTCCTTGGGCGTCGTTCTTTTCCGGCACAAGATGCACGATACCTTCCTGCAGTCGGTGAAAGATTTGTTGGTGACAGGCGGGATTCGGTTGGTGCGACTTGTGGTGGAGGATATGCAAGACATCGCTCATGCAGCTCGGAGATTTAACTTGGACTTTGACGATGCCTATCAATACACGGCGGCGGAGAAATACGGATTGACGATCGTGAGCTTCGACGGCGACTTCGACCGCACCGAGCGAGGGAGGAAAACACCTGGAGAGATATTAGGAGGGTAAGCGGAATTAGGAGATGCCGTAGGTTCAGAGAGGAGAGGTCGCGAGCAGGATGAGGCTGATCAGCTTGAGCGCGACGACGAGCAGGCAGGTCTCCACGATGCCCAGGACCGGGATCAGGATGACGGAGATGACCAGCGCCCCAACCCAGCCGCCGAGCAGGTCGGAGGCATAGAGGACGCCTGCCACACCACCTAAGCGCCCTATCTGCCTCAAATAGATCTTGCTCGCCAGGGGAAACTCCGAGCCGATCAGTACCCCAGCTATTGCCTCCAGGAGGAGGAATACGGCCGGGAGGGAGGAGAATACCAGGGGGTGGTCTATGAGGGATTGGAAGAGCAAGAAGGCCATGGGAAGGGCTGCGGAGAAGAGGGCCAGCGCCGATTCGACCCCGAGGAAATACTCCCTGCTCCTCTTGATCTGACCTAGCCTGCGGGTCATCCACAGGCTCCCCACGGCCGCCCCAGCCATGAAGGCGGTGACCAGGAGGCCTATCTGATAGTAGACATAGCCGTAGAAGGACTGGAAGGCGAGGATCAACACCAGGTCGAAGGCCATGCCGGCGATGCCGGTGGTGGCGACGGCAAGGGGGATGGAAGCGCCTCGCAGCCTTGGGACTGAGATCCTCGCGGCGGCGAAGAGCAGAGCAGAGAGGGCAAGCAGGGCAGCGAAGGTCCAAAAGCTCGTCCTCCCAATGGCTCTAATTGCCCCCCTTAGACGGGGGTAGAATTGGGCGTTCCAGAGGGCGAGGTCGTAGAAAAGCCCAGCGGGGACGAGGTCTCTGTTAATCCTCGTCCCTTCACTTTTCCGCAAGGAGTCCAGGAACCAATTCAGCCACCTCTCGTGCAGCCTATACTCGATGTGGAAGCCGGTTAAAAGCCGGGTATCAATATGGCGAGCCTCCAATCTCTGAGTGAGGGTAGCCGCATCAATCGCCGAGACAGCGGGCGAGGCGGAGGCCAGGAAGAGGTTGAAGTCGCCGGGGATGATGCGGATGTAGGGGTAGACCTCCTCCAGGGTGCTGAGGAGGCAAACATTGAGGTCCCTCAACTCCTCACTCAAATAGGTGAGGGAACCGGGGGAGATGATGGCCAGGATGCCGTCTTCCCTGAGGATGCGACGCACCATCTGGAAGAACTCCCTGGTGAAGAACCTGTTCAGTTGGATGGTCGAGGGGGAGGAGAAGCTGATCATCACCAGGTCGTATTTGAGGGGCGTCGTCTTTACGAAGAGCCGGCCGTCAATGTGCTTGAGATGGACCCTGGGGCTGGCCAGCTCCCTCTCGGTCAAGGGGGTGGTATACCTCGCCACCAATTTGATTATCAGCGGGTCGAGCTCAGCATAATCGACCCTCTCCACCGGGTGCTTCAGGATCTCGGTCAAGACCCCGCCCACCCCGCCGCTCACGAGGAGGACATCCCTCGGCGCAGGATGGGATAATAGAGGCAGGTGAACGAACTCCTCAACGAAGGTTATGTCCGGGACAGGGGTGGTTATGAGGGGGATGCCATCGGAGAAGAGGGTATACTGCTCGCCCCTCTTGGTGACCATGATGTTGCCATAGATGGAGTTCTGGTAGTGGAGCACCTCATGGCCCCTCCACTGCATCTGGATGGACCGGATGTGGAGCCTGTCGCACCCATTGAAGGAGAGGAGATAGACGCTGAACGCCATCAGGAGCAATAGAGCTGCAGCGATCACCCTCCTTATCCCCTCCCTCCTTAAAGGCCGTATCAAGAGGAGGCCGGAGACGAAGTTCAAGGCCCCAAGTCCTATCGCTATCTGCATGGAGTGGAGATAGGGGATGATGAGGTAGGTAAATGCCAGGCCGCCGAGGATGGTGCCCAGGGTCTCGTAGATGTAGACCCTGCCGATGGAGGGGGCCTCCTCTTTCGTGAGGGAGGAGTATATCCTGCAGCCGAAGGTGAACTGGGCGCCGTGGGGGACGCTTATGGGGGCGAGGATTAGGAAGGAGGCGTAGAAGATGGATGCGAGCCCCACCGCCTCGCCCGGCGTGACGCCCATCAGCCCCTTTGCGATCCGGGTCAGATGGACGGCCAGGGGGAGGGATAGGGAGAAGAGGAGTTGGAGGACGACGAAGGCCTCAACCCTCCTCTCGATCCTATCGGCCATCTTGCCTATGAGGAAGCTCCCCATGGCCTCGAGGATGAGCCAGTTCGCCAGGGTGAGCCCGATGGACAACTCGTTGCCGTAGAAGGTTACCAGCAGCTCCCGGAGCAGCAGCACCTGGGCGATGCTGCCGCTGAAGCCCATGACTAACAGAGCGATGACGATGCCCATATCAACGCCTTCCTCTGACGAACGTTCTCCTAAAATTAGGTAGGGCTCTGCCCTTCCCTCTGGAAGGAGAACGTTCGTCATCCCAGAGAAGCGAAGGAGATAGCGTTCTTCAGCAGCTTGAGCGTGCCCAGCTCCCCTGGATCAACCCCCGCCTCCAGGCTCCCCTCAGGGTGGGGGCTGAAGATTACCACCCTGCCTTCGCCGTAGGTGGAGCAAACGATGGCCGCGGAGCCCTTCTCGTAGATGGCCAATACCTCTACCCCCTTGCCCGCCTCGATCATCGGCCCATTTTGATACCAAATCTTGATTTCCCCTTTGTAATCTTTAACTATGGGATGATCGATTTCGGCGATCTCAATGGTCCTGATTCCCCTCCCGGCTTCCCTTCTGTTTCGGATGTCAATTATCCCTAAGCCTAGAGGATGCCCTGGCACCTCGACTGTTTGAGAGGCGATGTATGCC
>CAYQVA010000069.1:0-8374 GCA_964420815.1 uncultured Anaerolineae bacterium | reverse complement strand
CCCGTGCCTGTTCAGGCATGGGATAGGGCTCAGCCCTAAATATGTATACAAGGAGCGTGAAGATAATATATGGGTAAGATCCGACGCCTGGTGCTCGATGTGCTGAAACCCCATGAACCTTCCATCATAGTGCTTGCCGGCCAGCTAAGCGAGCTCTCTGGCATTGATGGGGTCAACATCAGCATCTACGAGATAGATCGGAAGGTGGAAAACGCCAAGATCACCCTGGAAGGATCAGACCTCATCTATGAAGATGTGCTAAAGGTGATCGAGGAAAATGGGGGGGCGGTCCATTCCATCGACGAAGTGGTAGCTGGCAAGATCATCATCGAGGATGCGGAAACCCCACAAGATGTCCGCCGCTAACCAGGTTTATAGATGAATCTTTTAGACGAGCTGCAAAGGCTCAAGGAGTACAGCGGGATCGCCGAGATAGGCGATATAGCCCGTCGGTACTTCGCCATGAATGCCTTCGATGGCATACTGACCATGATCGGCGTTCTCATGGGCAACTACTCAGCCCATGTGGAGGATGCAACCATCGTCGTCTCCACAGGTTTAGCTACCTGCATCGCCATGGGGATCTCTGGGCTCTGGGGAGCTTACCTCACTGAGGCCGCCGAGCGGAAACGGGCGCTCATCGCTCTAGAAGGCTTCACTTTAACAGACCTGAGCAGAACCAAGATCGGCCGTGCCTCGCGGGCGGCGGTGATCATCGTGGCGCTAATAGACGGCTTCGCACCCTTCTTCGCCGCCCTGGTAGTGCTTACACCATTCCTTCTCAGCGCCATCCTGCGCGACATCAACCTCAGCTACTACCTCTCCCTGGGCATGGCTCTGGTAGCGCTCTTCGCCTTAGGCGCCTTCCTGGGAAAGGTGTCTAAAGAGAGCATCCTCCTCTCCGGCCTGAAGATGATCGTGGCCGGACTGATGTCCATCGCCTTGAGCCACTTCCTACGGGTGTCCAGGTAAATGAAGTTAGCCGTAGTCTATGTGGCAAACGGCCATCTGCAGGCCCAGGTCATCAAAACCAAGCTGGAGAGCGAGGGCATCCCAGCTCTGCTCCAATACGAGAGCCTGGGCCTCATCTATGGCATCACTGTCAATGGCCTAGGCGAGGTGCGGGTGATGGTGCCCGAGTCGCTGATCCAAGAAGCGCGACAGATCATAGCTGAACCATCTAGCCTGCCTCAAGGTGATGAGCCCTAGTGAGGACATCACTCAATCGGAGATTCAGGAAACATAATGAAGGGGAGGGACATCTAGGTCCTCCCCTCGTCAGTTAATGATTGATTTTATGTCAAGCTATTGCTGCTGGCGCCCATTATAGCAGAAGTTGCATCCCTCTGGGGGCCACATCCCAGTGAGACGCACTCTCTCGCCCCTTTATCTAAAAGGAAGTGATTCCACTTTTCTATGAACGGAGGTGAAAAGGCGCTTGATCACATATCTAAACATCGCCCAGATAATAATCTCAGTAGCCCTCATCGTGGTCGTCCTGCTGCAAACTAAGGGGATGGGATTAGGCGGCATATTTGGGCGCGAAGGCGGTGTATATAAGACTCGCCGCGGCATAGAGAGAACCCTCTTTCACATCACTATCGGGCTGGCGGTTCTCTTCTTCATCATCTCGCTGCTCAGCGTTATCCAGCCCGGATGATGGCAAACAGATCTGCTCGCAAACTTAGTTCAAGGGGCTCAGCAAAGAGCCTGCGAGCAGACTCGTTGTCCCTTCCACCAACCTGGGAGAGGAGAGGATAAGGAAGGGGGTTTCGCTAAAGGCGAAACCCTCAAATCCATTCCCCTTTACCTCTTTCCCCCAGGGTTAGGGATGGGAGATAACTTGCCAGACGGGAGAGAAGCCTTGATCAAGCGCATCCGATGGCAGATTGCCATCGCTCTCTTGGGGATAGTCTTCTTGGGCGCGATGCTGGCACGCTTGGCCTACACCCTGACCACGGTGATTGTTCCCGACTATGGGGGAACATATGTGGAGGGTGTTGCCGGCAACCCAAGCCACATCAACCCCATCCTCTGGCAGAACGATGTGGATAGGGACCTGATCTCCCTCATCTTTAATGGCCTGACCGACAACAACGAAAAGGGCGAAATCATTCCCGATCTGGCCAGCGATTGGGAGGTCTCCGATGATGGCCTTGTCTATACCTTTCACCTGCGCCGAGACGTCCGCTGGCACGATGGGATGCCCTTCACCTCCGACGACGTGGTCTTCACCATCAAGACCATTCAGGATCTAAGGTATCACGGCATACCCTATTTGGCCGAGCTTTGGCGAAGCGTGACCGTCGAAAGGGTCAACGATTATACTGTGAGGTTCACCCTTCAAGAGCCCTTCACGCCCTTTATGGATTACACCACCCTTGGGCTCCTGCCGGCGCACATCCTACGTGATGTGCCCGTTGAGGCCTTGCCTGAGAGCCAATTCAACCTCCATCCCATCGGCACAGGCCCTTTCCGGGTCCAGGAGATCAGCACCGAACACATCGTCCTGGAGGCGAACCCCTACTTCCATGGCCCTAAGCCCTATCTGAGCGAGCTGGAATTCAGGTTCTACCCCGATCACGAGAGCGTCTTCAGCGCCTACGAAAGGGGCGAGGTGGACGGGATAAGCCACGTCCTCCCGAAGGACCTGCCCAGGGTAAGGGAGGATGAGCGATTAAACCTATTCTCCGCCCGTTTGTCAGGCTACAGCTTGATCTTCCTGAACCTGAATAGGCCCGTCTTCAAGGAGAAGGAGGTTCGCCAGGCCCTCCTTTTGGCCATCAATCGGCAGGGGCTCATTGATCGGATCCTGGAGGGACAGGGGCTGGTGGCCCACAGCCCCATCATGCCTGATTCCTGGGCCTACAATGCCAATATCAAGAGATATGAATATGATCCGGAGCAGGCGAAGGCTCTGTTAGACAAGGCGGGCTGGGTGGACTCCGATGGGGATGGCGTCAGAGATAAAGAGGGTGTTAAGCTGGAGTTTGCCCTCCTGACCAACGACGACCCGGTGCGTGTGATGATGATCGAGGAGATCAGTCGAGAATGGGCTATGGTGGGCGTAAAGGCTGAGCCCCAAGTATCTGGCATCGCTGGATTGAGGCGCGACTTCCTTCGTCCCCGCCGCTTCGACGCCGTCCTCTGCGAGTGGGGCAACCTTCCTAACGACCCCGACCCCTACCCCATGTGGCATTCGACCCGCACCAAGGATGAGGGGCAGAACTACGCTGGCTTCGTCCACCGTGAGGCCGACGAGATACTGGAGGAGGCGCGGCGCATCAATGATCAAGCCAAACGGGCGGAGCTGTATCGCCGCTTTCAGGAGATCTTCGCTGAAGAGGTGCCATCCCTCCTCCTTTATTACCCTGTCTACAGCTACGCCGTTGACGAGAAGGTCAAGGGCGTTCAGGTGGGGCCCATGATTGACCCCAGCGACCGCTTTCGCAACATCGCCCAGTGGTATATCAACACTAAGAGGGTCATCGTCAGCGAGGCGAAGGGATTTGACAAATCGTCAAAATAGTGGTAAACTATAGATGAATCTGCCGAGGTGGTGGAATAGGTAGACACGCGGCGTTCAGGGCGCCGTGAGCGCAAGCTCGTAAGGGTTCGAATCCCTCCCTCGGCACCAGATTGGGGTGGGCGCGGCGGAGCCGCGCCCAACTCGCTTAAGAGAGTTAGGGGGTGAGCGTTTTGGCGGGGAAGAAAGATAGCATCCCCATATCCCTTACCCAATTCATGACCATCATCGCCCTGGTCATCACCGTCTATTTCATCGTGGATTTCAGCGACAAGGCTCTCGCCAGTTACCGAATCCGCCGCATAGAGGCGAGGCTGATCCAGGAGATAGAGGAGGAAAAGGCCGAGAGGCGGCGGTTAGAAGAGAGGTTGAAATACGTCCAAACCGATGAGTACGTGGAGAGGGTGGCAAGGGAGGAATTGAGATGGGGGAAGCCGGGGGAGACCCTGGTCATCGTCCCCACTCCTCCACAGCCAACCCCCACCCCACAAGCGAAAAGCCAGTCCCGCTGACGGTAGGCTTTCCAAACTGCGCTTCTGAATCGGTGCGAAAGGGGGTTTAGGATGTCTTGCTTCGGGCGAAACAGCCCTAAACCCCCTTCTCATAGGATCTCTGGCCAGG
This sequence comes from uncultured Anaerolineae bacterium, assembly GCA_964420815.1. Taxonomy (GTDB): domain Bacteria; phylum Chloroflexota; class Anaerolineae; order CAYQVA01; family CAYQVA01; genus CAYQVA01. The sequence goes on along the minus strand of CAYQVA010000069.1, from coordinate 4,227 downwards.
GGGCAAGCGGCTATGGCTAAGCTGCGATATCGGAACAAGGAATGGGAAATAAAGCCGGGGATGACTGTGCGCGACGCTATCCGAAAGGTCGGCCTGAACCCTGAGGCGGTGTTGGCCGTGCGTGAAGGGAAGCTGATAAGTGAGGACACCCACCTCCGCAAGGGAGATGAGATCGAGTTGATCGCTGTGATCTCAGGTGGATAAACAGATTAAGGTATGATAGCCATGAAGTGTCGCAAGTGTGGGAAGACCGCCGTTATTAACATGCGTCACCACAGGCTGGCCCTTTGCGAGGAGCACTTCCTGGAGTGGGTGCTCGAGCAGGTGGAACGCACCATCCGCCGCTACCGCATGTTCCGCCGCGAAGACCGCATCCTGGTGGCCGTCTCCGGGGGCAAGGATAGCCTCTCACTGTGGGACATCCTCCTGCGGCTGGGCTATCAGGCGGAAGGGCTCTACATTCATCTGGGCATTGAGGACGGACGTTACTCAGATCGCTCCCTGGAGTATGTGGAGAGATTCGCCGCCCAGCGGGAGGGGGCTCACTTTCAGGTAGTGGATGTTAAGGCTACCTATGGCATGTCAGTCCCGGAGCTGGCTCGGGTGAAATATCGGGGCCGCAAGGTTTGCGCCCTGTGCGGGCTGGTCAAACGGCACATCATGAACCGGGTGGCCTATGAGGGGGGGTACGCGACCATCGCCACCGGACATAACCTGGATGACGAGGCGGCAGTGCTCTTCAGCAACGTGTTGCGCTGGCAGGTGGGCTACCTGGCCCGCCAGGCCCCCGTGTTGCCCAGCACCCACCCTAAATTGGTCCGCAAGGTTAAGCCTCTGGTGCACCTCTATGAGCGGGAGATGGCCGCCTATGCCATCGTGCGCGGAATAGAGTACATCTACGACGAGTGTCCCTACGCTGTAGGGGCCAATACCATCTTCTACAAGGAGCTCCTGAACCAGCTGGAAGCCCGGTCTCCGGGGGCCAAGTCCGCCCTCTATCGGGAGTTCATCCGTGCCCGGCAGAAGGGAGACATCATCTTCGCCGGGGAAGAGGCGCATCCGGAGATGCAGGAATGCCAGGTATGTGGGCAACCCACCACCGCCCCAGGCAAGTGTGCCTTTTGTCGGCTGTGGGAGTGATCCCTCCTCATTCCTCCTCTTCCTTCTTCTCCTCCCCTTCCTCTTCCCCTTTAGCGAACCTCCTCATGGTCTCCGCCAGCTCCCTCAGGCGCTTGTCCACCAAGTAGTTGACCGTCCCCTCCTCGAAGGTTCCATCCTCCTGCCTCTGGCCCGCTCGCACCCCGGTCAGGATCTCGATACCCTCATCAACGGTCCTTACCGGCCAGATATGGAACTTGCCTTCCCTGACTGCCTCAACCACCTCCTCCTTGAGCATGAGATTCTTTATGTTGCTCTCGGGGATGATCACACCCTGCTCTCCGGCGAGCCCCTTGGCCTTGCAGACCTCGAAGAAGCCCTCGATCTTCTCGTTTACCCCACCGATGGCCTGGACCTCGCCTTTCTGGCTGATGGAGCCGGTGACGGCGATGCCCTGCTTGATAGGCAGGCCGGAGAGGCTGGAGAGGATGGCGTAGAGCTCCGTCGAGGAGGCCGAGTCCCCCTCCACGCCGGAGTAGCTCTGCTCGAAGACCAGGCGGGATGAGAGGGTGAGGGGCTTGTCCTGGGCGTACTTCTCCGCCAGATACCCGGAAAGGATCATTACCCCCTTGGTGTGGATGGGGCCGCCGAGCTTGGCCTCCCTCTCGATGTCTATGAGGCCCTCCCGACCCAGCCCGACGCTGGCGGTGATCCTGCTCGGCCGGCCGAAGGTTATGTCTCCCAGGTTGATCACGGAGAGACCGTTAACCTGGCCAACTTCCTCCCCCGCCACATCAATCATGAGGGTGCCCCGCTCGATCATCTCCCTGATCCTCTCCTGGAGGAGGTTGGAGCGGTAGAACCGCTCATCAATGGCCCTCTTCACGTGGGCAGCGGTCACATAGGGCGAGTTCTCCTGGGTGGCATAGTAGCTGGCCTCCCTGATGATGTCGGAGATCTCGCCAAACCTGGTGGATAGCTTCTCCTGATCCTCAGCCAGCCGGGAGCCATATTCCACAATCTTGGCCAGGGCCGAGCGGTCGAGGTGTTTCAGCCCTCCCTCCTCGCAGACGGTGCAGACGAAGGCGGCGTAATCCCTTATGTTCTCCTCCGTGCAGTCCATCTGGGTGTCGAAGTCGGCTTTGACCTTGAAGAGCTCGCTGAAGTCCTCATCCAAGGCGTAGAGGAGGTGGTAAAGCGAGGTCCTCCCAATGAGGACCACCTTGACGTCCAGGGGGATGGGTTCGGGCCGCAGGCTCTTAGTGGCGATGAAGCCCAACCTCTCCCCCGCCTCCTCGATGACGATCTCCTTATTCCTCAGGGCTCGCTTCAAGCTATCCCAAGAGAAGAGGTTGCGCAGCACCTCCTCGGCGGGGAGGACAAGGTAACCGCCGTTAGCCCGGTGGAGGGAGCCCTCCCTAATCATGGTGAAGTCGGTGACCAGAGCTCCGAACTGGGTCTCTTTCTCGATGCGGCCGAAAAGGTTGTTGTAGGTGGGGTTGAGCTCCATGACCACCGGCACCCCCTTGAGCTCGGAGTTATCCACGAGCACGTTCACCCCGTATTTCCTGAAGGGCAGTTCCCTCGCCCCTGGCACTGGGAAGGGTGAAGGAGGTTGAGCCTGGGACTCCGCCCTGAATTGAGATAGGTTCTCCAGGATATCGTCTCGCACCTCCTCCAGGTAAGTCACCACCTCCGGGACATCCTGATATTTCTCTTTCAGGTCCTCGATCAGGGGGCCGAGGGCGTAGAGAGCTACCTCCCGGTCTAACTTCTGGAGCTCCTCGTTGGCGCTCTTCTCCAAGCCCCTCGCTTGCCTGATGGCCGTTTTCAGCTCAACCTGCAATTTTTCTCGCTTCTGCGAGATCTCCTCCCTTGCCTCTGGGCTCAAAGCCCGGAACTCCTCATCGCTGAGGGGCTTCCCTTCCACCATAGGGACAGTTAATAGGCCTATAGGGGTCACCTGGATGAGGAAGCCCTCCTTCTGAGCCCTCTCGTTGAGGCGGGCGAAGAGCCCATCCCTTTGCCGCTGGAAGCCTTTGATGGTCTCCTCCCTCTTAGCAGCATATTCATCGCTTTCAAAAGCCTTGCGAATCTCCTGCCGTGTTCGTTCTACCAAGTCCTTCATATCCGCTTGGAGCTCCCTGGCTCGCCCAGGGGGGAGCGATAGGGCTTTCGGGCGGTAGGGGTCACGGAAGTTGTTCACGTAACACCAATCGCGAGGCACAGGCTTATCCTTGGCTACTTCCTCCAGGAAGCGCTTGACGGCGGTGGTCCTCCCTGTTCCGGGCATGCCGGCCACATAGATGTTGAAGCCCAGCTCCTTGATCCCCAAGCCGAACCGCAACGCCTTAACAGCCCTCTCCTGGCCGATGATGGTTTCGAGAGGTCTCATCTCCTCGCTGGTGTCGCAGCCCAGCATCTGGGGATCGCAGGTCCTCCGCAATTTCTCCACAGGCAATTCACTGGGCATTCCTCTCCCTCCTTTCCAAGCTCAGACAACTATTGGCATCAGGATTTACGCAGTTCCTGCTCCAATCATAATTGCAGCAGCGCCAGCGCCCTCTCAGCGACGCTCTCCGCCGTGAAGCCGAACTTCTCCTGCAATACTTTGTAGGGCGCCGAGGCCCCGAAACGCTCGATGCCCATCACGTCGCCGGCCGGCCCGACGTAGCGATGCCAGCCCTGGGGCACCCCGGCCTCGATGGCCAGGCGAGCCGTCACCTCCGGCGGCAATACCGCCTGGCGATAGGACTCAGGCTGCCGGTCGAAGAGCTCCCAACTGGGCATGTTCACCACCCGGGCCCTCACCCCCCGCTCGGCCAACAGCTCCCGGGCCGCGAGGGCCAGGTGCACCTCGGAGCCGGTGGCGATCAGGATGACCTGGGGACGCCCCCCTTCGGCCTCGGCCAGGATATAGGCGCCCCGCGCCAATCCCTCGGCTGGGGCTAGGGTAGTGCGATCCAGGATGGGCAGGCGCTGTCGGCTCAGGATCAGCGCCACCGGCCCGGAGCGGTGCTCCAGGTGACGAACTGTCTCCCCGCCTTTGCGCACAAGACGCTTCTCTCTGCCTACGGGGAGACAGTTCGTCAGGGCTACCCGCCAGGCGACAGCCGTCTCGTTCGCGTC
>CAYQVA010000068.1:0-8434 GCA_964420815.1 uncultured Anaerolineae bacterium | reverse complement strand
CAGGAGTGGTCAAGTACGTTTTAGTCATGCCCGACGCCCACCAGGGCTACGGCCCACCCATCGGAGGGGTGATCGCCACCCGCTATCCTGACGGCATCATCTCGCCCGGAGCGGTGGGGTACGATATCAACTGCGGCGTGCGGCTCCTGCTCTCGGAGCTATACGCCGAGGAGGTCAAGCCCTATATCTCAGACCTCATCACAGCCCTCTTTCAGACTGTGCCCAGCGGAGTGGGAAGAGGAGGCCCTATCAAGCTCTCTTACAGCCAAATAGATAAGGTCTTGCAGGAAGGGGCGAGGTGGGCAGTGAAACAGGGGTACGGCGTTGAGGAAGACCTGGAGCATTTGGAGGAGGGCGGCTGCCTGGCCGGAGCCGATCCAGGGGCCGTGAGCAAAAGGGCCAAAGATCGTGGGCGACCCCAACTAGGCACTCTGGGCTCAGGCAACCACTTCGTGGAAGTGCAGGAGGTGGTCGAGATCTACGACGAGGAGGTAGCCGATGCCTTCGGTCTCTTCCAGGGCCAGCTCGCTATCCAGATCCATACCGGCTCCCGTGGTCTGGGTCACCAAGTTTGCACCGACTATGTCAGAGCGTTCCAGAGCGCAGTGGCGAAATATGGCATTAAGCTCCCCGATAGGGAACTGGTCTGCGCCCCTATTGATTCCCCGGAGGGGCGGCAATACTTCAGAGCCATGGCCTCGGCGGCCAACTATGGCTTCGCCAACCGCCAATGTATCACCCACTTCGTCCGCCAGGCCTTCGAACGGGTACTGGCCGGCAAAGTGAAGGACTGGGAGCTCCACCTCCTCTATGGCGTGGCCCACAACATCGCCAAGTTCGAGACCCATACCGTGAATGGTAAGCAGATGAAGCTGTGTGTCCACCGCAAAGGGGCCACGCGTGCCTTCCCGGCTGGCCATCCGGATGTGCCGGAGGCCTACCGCCACGTTGGCCAGCCGGTGCTCATCCCCGGCGATATGGGCACCGCCTCCTATGTCCTGGTGGGCACCCAGAAGGCCATGGAGGAGTCCTTCGGCACTACCTGCCATGGAGCAGGGAGGTTGATGAGCCGCCGGGCAGCCAAGAGAAAAATACGTGGCTCTGAGCTGAGGAAACGGCTGGAAGCTCAGGGCATCCAGGTGAGGGCTGGCAGCATGGCTGGGCTGGCCGAGGAGGCCCCCGAGGCCTACAAGGACATTGACCGCGTGGTGGAGGTGGTGCACCGAGCCGGACTGGCCCGCAAGGTAGCTAAGCTCAGGCCGCTGGCGGTGATGAAGGGTTGATTCGCACTGTGGGCGAGTTATAAGGGGGCGGAAAAGGCTCTTCCGCCCCCTTATTTTCTTCTCCGCTTCGGCGGGGCGTAGCCGAACCATTTGAGGGCCGCCTCGTCTTTACGCCACTTCTTGCGCACCTTGACCCAGAGGTCGAGGTAGACCTTGGTGCCCAATAACCGCTCCATCTCCTCCCTTGCCGCCTTCCCGATGCGCTTCAGCATCCTCCCCCCTTCGCCGATGATTATCCCCTTCTGCGAGCCTTTCTCCACGTAGATAGTAGCGCTGATGTAGGTGAGGTCTGGGCCCCTCTCCCTGAATTCGTCTACCAGGACGGCCACGGCATGTGGGACCTCTTGGTGGGTGAAGCGCAGCACCTGCTCGCGGACCAGCTCGGCGGCGATGGCCCGCTCCATCTGATCGGTGACCTGCTCCGGCGGGTAGTACTGGGGCCCCTCCGGCAGCCGGGCGATGACCATCTCCAAGAGCTTGTCACGGTTATCACCCCGTGTGGCCGAGATCATCATCCAGTCGGCGAAGTCACCCAACGCGAAGTAGGCCTTGGTATTCTCCTCGACCCGCTGAGGAGGGAGGAGGTCGGCTTTGTTTAGGACAAGGATGACCGGGGCTCGACATCGCTCTCTGATCAATTGAGCGATCTGCCGGTCTTCATCCGTGGGCAGCTCAGAGACATCAACCATAAAGAGGACCACATCGGCGTCTGGTATGGAGCGCACCGCCGTCTCCACCATGAACTCGCCTAGCTTGTGGCGGGGCTTGTGGATGCCGGGGGTGTCTACGAAGATGACCTGGGCGTCGGGGCGGGTCAGGATGCCCCGGATGCGACGGCGGGTGGTCTGAGGCTTCTCCGATACGATGGCCACCTTCTGCCCCACATAGGCGTTGATGAGGGTTGATTTGCCCACATTGGGTTTGCCAATGACGGCCACGAAACCTGAGCGGTGGCCAACGGATGGACAACGGATTAACGGATGATCACGCATTGCTTCGCCTATCAATTTTTCGGGGCCAAGAAGAAGGGGCTGAGGGGACTAAAGGGACTCTGGGTTGGCTTTGGGCGCTCCAGTGGAAGACGGCACGCGCCAGGTAAGCGAAGGGGATATTAATCAAGGTGATTACAATCTTGGTGATATATTGGCCCACGATGACCGGGGCGAGGGGAAAGATACCATAGAAGGCCATGGTGCTGAAGACGACGCTATCCACCAAGAGGGAGACGCCGTTAGAGCCGATGATTCGCGTCCATACGGGGAGGCCGAGGAGTCGGATGGCATGGTAGACGAAGACGTCACTGCGGCTGGCGATATAGTAGGCGGTCATGCTGGCGGCGACGATGCGCGGTGCGGCGCCGATCACAGCAGCGAAATGAGGCTGCATCTCAGCGAAGAGGTCGGCCGGCGGCAGCTCTACGGCGATGTAGGCCGAGAAGGCCCAGAGGACATTGGCGAAGAAGGCGGTGACGATAGCCCTTTTGGCCTCCTCCTTGCCGTAATACTCGTTGATGAGGTCAATGGTGGTGAAGCCAATGGTATAGATGATGTCTGCCGCAGCCACTGTTAAGCCGAAGACGGTCATGAGCTTGGAAGCCGTCACGTTGGCGATGACGATGGAGACGGCGTAGATGGCGAAGAGCCACCCCTTGCCATATCGCCCCGCCAGGCCGCTGGAGACGGTCACGGCGATGAAGGTGCCTACTACCCACAGAAACCAGATCATTCCTCGCCCTTTCTCGGTAGACCAATTTGCGGAGGAATTGGCGTTCTCTAGCGCTATAAAGGCTTAGAGAGCATCCTACTCCTCGAATCATATGATGCCTCGTCTATTCTACATAAAAAGGGGCCGAGGGTCAAGGGAATTCCCTTGGCCCTCGGCCCCATCACCTGGAGCCCAGAAGCGATTTAGGGCGCTTCCAGCGCCCTTTAGCTCCTTCAGCCTGGTGCCTTGAGCCCTCCAGGCAAGGCTAATAACCGCGCTTTTCTGGCGGCACCCAATAGCCGGTGCACTCGATGTAACTGGTATGTTGTTCGACTAACAGCATATTCCTGGAGGGGAGATAGGGGATAACGGTAGCCCAGGGCAATTCCAGTTCCGCCCTCACAGTGAAGAGCGCACCGCAAGCCGGCCTATGGGCTGGGATGTAGATCTCGACCAGCTCTCTGACGTCGTCGCCCAGTAACCCATTGTTCTCCAACTCGCGCCAGATGATCTCCCTTGCCCTCTCCCGGTCGGCCTGCCAGCGGTCATTGTTGGCGGATAAGTACCGTGCCGCCTTGTAGGTCCCCGCATTCAAGGATTGCTTGATGGAGATGATCTTCCACACCTCGAAGGTCCCAAGGATGAGGAGGATGAAGATGGGGAGTAACAAGGCATATGTGACAATGGTAGCGCCTCTCTCGTCCCTAACAAGCACTTATTCGCCTCGCTCCGGAGTGGGGGTTGGTGTCGGCGTCGGCGCCCACGTGGGGCCGCACTCGATGTAGCTTGTGTGCTGCTCGACCAGCCTCACGTTTCTGGTGCGGAGAGGGGGGATGATGGTGGGCCAAGGGAGTTCCAACTCCGCCCTCACGGTGAAGAGCCTGTAGCAAGCCGGCCTATAGGCTGGGATGTAAATCTCAACCAGGCTCCTGGCTTCATCGCGGTCCAACAGGCTATTGTTCTCCAACTCGCGGTAGATGATCTCCGCCGCCACCGCCCGATCGTATCTCCACCGGTCGTTGTTGACGGAAAGGTAACGCGCTGCTTGATAGGTCCCCGCACGCAGGGACCCTTTTACCGATACGAGCCTCCAGACCTCGAAGAGGCCGTAGAAGATGAGGACGAAGATGGGGACTATCAAGACGAATTGGATGAGGTCGGCTGAGCCCCTTTTGTCTCTCATCAAAGCGATCATAGGCTACTCCCCAGAGCGGCACACTATGCGGCCCTCACATCGGTCGGCAAGTACCCAGTTCTCACGGGGGAGATGGGGAATGACAGCCCTCCAGGATAGCTCCGCTTTGATGGCGAAGGGCTCATCGCAGTCCAGCTTCTCTGGCATGTCAATGTAGATACGGACCATCTCGGCCACGTGGCCCTTAACAAAGCCATTGTTTGCCAGCTCTTTGGTGATGAGCCCCCTAGCCACCGCCTCCCAATCCTCCGGGTCAAGGGATTCAACCGGGTTGAGGGATAAATACCTCACAGCCTGGTATGTCCCCGAATGGAGGGAGTGCTTGACGGATATGGCCTTCCACACCTCGAAGCTCCCAAGGGCGATGAGAACGAAGATGGGGACCAAGAGGGCGAATTGGATGAGGATGGCACCCCTCTTACCCCCGGTCAGCCGATTAAGCCGAGTCAGCCGATTAAGCCGATTAAACGGATTACCTAATCCGTTTAATCCGTTAAATCGGCTGACCGATCCGTTCAATCGGCTGACCAATCCGTTGACTACCAAAGCAACCATAGGTAGATCGCCCCCGGCAGGCAGAAGGTCCAGGCATAGGGCCGGCCTCGCTCCTCTAGCTCCTCGCGGGTGGGGAGGAGTCGGCCCGTCTGCACCCTATCCACTATCCCATAGATGATGTCGGCGGGGCACTTGCCCCGGTAGCGGACCACAACCAAGGGCACACTTAAAACCAGCACCATGGCCGCGAAAGCGAAGGCGAAATCGAGGGTGGGGAAAAGGGCGAAGAGGCCCATCAGCAGCTTAGCGTCGCCTCCCCCCACGATATTGACCCTCCACACCAAATAAAGCATCGCCCAAATCAGCAGCACGTGCCAGTGGCCCTGGTATAGCCGCCATCCCCCTGCGACCGCCATTACGGGCAACGTCAGCCAGTTGGGGATGGTGGCTGTGCGCAGGTCAAGGAGAGCCACCGCCCCCAGCCAGGCGGTGATGCCCAGCTTGGTCAAGGGTACCATCTCGCTAATCTCCCGGGATGCGCTCCAACTGGGCTAATATATCCTCGAAGATCCTCTTTAACTCGTCGCTGATGGCGATGAGGATGGGGATGGTCGCCAGGAGCAGGATTATGGTCACCACGGCCCACTCCACTAACTCAGGCCCAGCCTCATCCCGCAGGAACCTCCGTAGTTCTCGAATCATTCGCCCTCCATGGAAGGGATTAGGGGAGCGGCCCGCCCGTCCGAACGGCCGTTAAGTAGTCCCTTATGGCCTCATAGGTCGCCGTAAGCTCGTCACCGACCGCCCTGAGGATGACGATGGTAGCCACGAGCAGGATTATGGTCACCACGGCCCACTCCACCAGCTCGGGCCCGGCCTCGTCCCGCAGGAACCTCCGCAATTCCTGAAGCACAGGTATCACCTCCTTCCGCTGTCTAGTAGGTTTGCAGCGTCCTCAACATGCTAGAAATCAAGGGCCATAAGCTGAGGACGATGGAGACGAAGAAAACGCCTAGCACCATGGGTATGGTCAGGACGATGGGGGCCCGCTGGATGTCGCGCTCGATCCCGGCCCTGATCTCCTCCTCGAGGGCGTTCACGCTCACCGAAAGGGCCTCGACATAGGATACTCCGCCATCCCTGGCCAGGTCCAATTTCGTCAGCAGGTCCCTCAGCTCCTCGGATCCGAACTCCTCAGCCAGCCCCCTTATCACCTCCTCAGGGGAGATGGCCAATTTGCTCTCCACGTGCCGCTTCAGGCGCTCGCCGAAAAACCCCCGGCCGGAGAACTGCTCCGCTGTCCTCGCCAGAGCCCCCGAAAGCGTCTCCTCCAGGGAGATCGCCAGTTGCAGGCTGACGGCAAAGTCCCTGATCTCGGTGAGATCAACCTGTGGCCGTCGCCGCCTTTTAGATAGCCTACGGAATCTGCTTAGATCCAACCCAAAGCGCCTGCGCTGAAACCGCCACATCCGGCTCAGGGCGTAGTGAATGTCGTCCGCAAAGGCCAGGACCAACAGGGCTATGGCGATGAGGACGATGCCAATCCCCTTATTCATAGCACCCGCTCCTTTAAGGCGATGACCTGTCTATCAATGTAATATGCAGTGAGGATGGCTATGGCCGTCAATATGATGAACAATGCTTGCCCGCCTGAGGAGTCCGTATATGCCCTGCGCAGGGGCTCGACGAGGGCGATAATGAATACCATTGCCAAGCTGATCACCAGTATAACGAGGGTCTGCCCGGTGACCACAGCTAGGCTGGTCTCGGTTTCGGTCCGCAGCCGCTCGCGCCTCCTCAGCCGCTCAATCAGGCCTTTCAAGGCGTTAAGGACCGCCCGGCGGCTGGCCGTCTCGCTCCTCTCCAGGATGTAGAGGAACTGATTGAGATAGGGGTTATCCATCCTCGCCCTCAGCTCGTCGAAGGCCCTCTTGGGCGAGGAGGTAATGTAGAAGGTCTCCACCGCGGAGGTGACAAAGCCTCTCAAGGGCTCATCCACCTTCTCCCTCGCCGCCTCCAGGACGGAGAAGATGGAGGGCCTTATCTCATAGATGCTAAGGAAGGCCATGACCAGTTGGGCGACCTGCCTGTCCGATTCGACCCTCTGCTTCATCTTCGATCGTTTGATCAGGTAGAGGACGATGAGGATGCCAACCATGACTATGTAGAGGCTGACGAGGGGCGCGGCAGCCATGAGCAGGGCCAGGATCAGGGCGATAGGCAGGGGGATATAAGCTGTCCAATCGGCCCTCCTGAGCTGGGAGAGGAATCTGAGCCCGTGGCGGCGCAAGAATGGTCGGACGATATAGAGCAGCTCGTCCACCGCCAAGTAGGCGATAATGACCAGCGCTGCCCCTATCATCAGCCTCGCCATATCTCCTTCCCTCCCTTGAGGGGCGTGAAGCTATCGCCGTCCCATCGCTTCAGGGTCTCCCACTGGTACTTCCCTCTCACGACCCCCTTGATGGCCAGAAGCTCCTCCATATAACGCCTATACATCCTCTTCTCCTCATCGTACTCCTTGGCCAGGTGGACCACCAGGCCAAGCCCGGCCCCTATTATCTCCCGCCTCGCTGCCCAGGGGATGTCGGACCTGCGGGATAGCGTCTCCAGCCTGGTCAAAGCCAGCTTGGCGCTCTTGGAATGGGTGGTGGTGTGGGTAACGATGCCCAGGTTCAGGGCCATTATATACTCCACGGCCTCCCTGGAGACGACCTCGCCGATTATGAGGACGTCGGGGCGCATGCGAAGTATGGTGGTGTTTATGGCCTCACCCATCACCTCCGGGTCCTCCTCCACGACCAGGTGGTGCCAATGGGGGATCTGGAGCTTCAGCTCCTCGAAGGTCTCGATGCAGGATACCTGGGCATGAGGGGGCAGATGGCGCGAGAAGGCGTTAAGCCAGGTGGTCTTCCCTGCCCCGGGCTTGCCTGAGAAGACGATGCTCACGTCCATGGAGGCCGCCACGTCCGCCAGGAACTCGACGGTCTCCTCATCAACGCTGCCGCACCTGATGAGGTCATCGAAGGTCATCTCCTTCCTGGCGAAGCGCCTTATATTGATGGCCGTGCCCTCCCTGCTCATCGGTGGTATGGTAGCCGTGAAACGTGAGCCATCGGGCAAACCGACCTTGATCTGAGGCTGCTCGGCCCCTAGCTCCTTCCCCTCCATATCGGCGATCCTGCGGGCCAGCCGGTAGAAGTATTCATCGGGTGCCAGGAGGCCCTCATCCCTTATCTGCCCTCCCCTCTCCGTCTGCACGAAGCCCTTCCTCACGATTATCTCCTCGATGCCGTCCTCTTCGAGGAAGGGCTGCAATACCCCAAGGCCCCTTATCATCTCGAGCAGTTCCCAGGCTACCTCTTGTCTATCCTCCTCGGCAACTTCGAACCCCAACGTCCTCATGGCCCGCAGGACGTTGGCGTGGAAGGCAGCCAGCTCCTCCTGGGTAGCGCCCCGCCAGCGGGGAACAGGGATCTCCCTCTCTATACAGTAGTCCTGGATCTTGGGGATCATCAGGTTATAATCGTATTTCTCACGGTTAGACAATAATCGCCTCCTTCTATGGAGTGCGAAATCTCCTGATTTCGCACCGCGACGACAGGAGTCGTCGCACTCCAAATCCGATTACGGAAGAGGCTCCATGGAATTTCCCCTTCAATGCTAAGAGGGGCGTCCACGCCCCGTTTCGCACCGGATTAGACGTGGCGATGACAAATGGTCTCGCCTAGATGGGCTTATCCGCTTTAAAGCCAAT
>CAYQVA010000067.1:0-8454 GCA_964420815.1 uncultured Anaerolineae bacterium | reverse complement strand
GCCGCCAGGTTCTGGGCCAGCCCTACCGCCCCCATCACCTCGCCCAGCTCCGTCGCCGACTTGATCCCCAGGATCTTAAGGGCCACCTGCGCCATGGGGTGGACCCTGGTTGCCCCACCCACGATGCCCACAGCCATGGGAAGCTCGATGGCGCCCACCAGATCGCCCTCCTCGTCCCTTTCCCACGTGGTGAGGGGGAGGTAGCGTCCTGACCTGGCGGCATAGGCGTGGGCCCCCGCCTCGATGGCCCGCCAGTCGTTGCCCGTGGCTATGGCCACGGCATCCACGCCGTTCATGATCCCCTTGTTGTGGGTGGCGGCGCGGTAGGGGTCGGCCTCGGCGAGGGCCTGGGCCTCCAGGATGCGCTGAATCACCTCCTGGCCCGCGAGATCGCCTCGTGCCAGAGCTGAGGCTGGCACCTTGCAACGGACCCGCACCAGCCTCTTATCCGCTAGGTTGGAGAGGATGCGCAGGTTGACCCTGCCGCCAGTGATCTCGGCGATGAGGGGGGCGATGGCCTCCACGGCGGTATTCACCGCGTTGGCCCCCATGGCATCTCGCGTGTCGTAGATGAGGTGGACGACCAGCATGGGCCCCATAGGGGTGCGATCCAGCACCCGCACCTCCATGCCTTTCGCCCCTCCGCCCAGGCCGACTATGGTGGGGTGCTGGGCGTTGGCTACCTCGAGGAGCCTCTCTTTGGCCGCCAGGAGGTCGCGCTTGGCAATAACAGGGTCTTCGACATCGAGCACCTGCACTTGGCCGATCATCACTGGCCCGGTGCTCTCGGCGAGGAAACCGCCTCCCTGTCGGACCAGCTTGGCGGCATGGCTGGCTCCGGCCACCACTGAGGGCTCCTCGATGGCCATTGGTATAAGGTAATCGCGTCCGTTGATGAGGAAGTTGACGGCGATACCTAGGGGCAGAGCGTAAAGGCCGACGACGTTCTCGATCATCCCCTCCGCCCGATCGAGGCTCAGCCCTCCACCGCTGAGGATAGCCACCTCTTCCTCGCTCAAGGCGGCGAACCTTCGCACCCCCTCGACCCGTTCCTCCAAGCTGAGTTTATAGAACCCCGGAATCCGCGATGACTTGCCCATTATCCTCCACAAAAAAGCCCACAACCTGGGTTGTAGGCTTTTTAATAATTATAGCGCATTAATACTGTCAAAAACTACCAACTTATGTTGCCGAATTGCACCTCCGCTCCATATTTGCTAAGGTTTTGGCTACCTCCTCTATGGCCACGCGCTGTTTACGGTAGAAATCAGACTCGCTCATGGCTAGGCGGGCCACGATCTCCTTGATCTGCCGTCCCTGGATGAACCTCATCTCCAGGATGTTGTAGAGGATCCACTCCCTGGCCGTGAGGCTTCTCCGCCCCTCAGGCTTCAGGGCCTCGATAGCCCTCCTCAGGACCGAACGCAGCGCCTTGGCTGGGACGTGGTCGTTCTCCTGCAGGGCCTCCTGGACGATGGCCAGCTTGAGGAGGGGGCTCCTCGTCAGCTTCGGCCCGCCCCAGTAGTGATCGAGTGCCTCCTTCACTGACCTCTGGAAATCCGGTGCGTAGATGGGATTGTCCTCTATGCGCTCGAGGCCCTTTGGACCAGCGTAGCTGAGGGCGCTCCGCCAACGTTGAATGGATTCGATCTCCGGGGTTATCTGCTGCAAGACGGCGAAGATGCCCTGCTGGAGCTGCCTGTCCTCGAGGGCCAAGGCCGCCTGGCTGACGAGCATCTCCGTCAGTTCTAACTCCTTGGTCGTCAGGTCGGGTTCCTCGCCGCGAGCCTCCACGCCGAGGATGCCTAACACGGCATCTCCTGCCCTTGTGCGTAGGGGAAGCAACCAGTAACCATCTCGAGAGACAAAGTCCTCGTTGCGCAACGCCTCACCTCTATTGGATGGCGATGCGGCCAGACCTGTCAGGTCGCAGGAATCGAGGAATCGGCTGTTCCTGGCCCGTGAGCCACAGGAGGCCTCGAGTTTGAGCCTCCCTCCCCTCACTGTCGCTACGAAGCCCGTCCTGACCCGAAGCAGGTCGCAGAGGGCGGAGAGGACATTCTCTAAAAGCTGTTTCAGGTCTGTGGTGGTGAGCAGCCTCTTGTCTAGCTCCTGAATCCAGGTGACCTCCTCGCGGTCCTGGCGGTATATGAGGAGGTCAATGTAGGGCTTTACCAGGTTGATGATGACCTGCATCAGCACTATCACCAGGACGACGGCGAAGATGAGGACCGTGTCCCTTGGCAGGCCAAGGATCCTCTCCACGCGGGGGATGACCAGCATGAGGCCGATGACGCAGATGCCCACCAGGGGCCCGCGCAGCAGATAGTGGATGAGGCTGTGTTTCACCACCCGGTCGGGCATCAGCGCTCCATGGTAGGCCACGCTGTAGGCCATCACGATGGTCATCATGGCGATGCCCATATTGCCGATGAGGGAGATGGAGAGGAGCAGATTGGGGGAGAGATAGGAGGACATCCCAGCGATCAAAAGGTAGGGGAAGACGCCTAAGCCAGGGGCAGCGAAGGCTACGGCCAAGTAGGTCATGCGGCGCCTGGAAGTAGGGGTCAGGCAACGGCGGCGCGCCCGCTGGATGTTTATCGCCCCCCCAGCCGAGGCGGCGATGAAGTAGAGGGCGAATAGCTGGAAGAGGGGGCCGGCCTTGAAGTGGGTCGCCCAGGGCGAATAGACGCCGCCCCTCACCAGCAGGGTGGTCGAGATGGCCAGCAGGAGGAAGGTCAGGCCGAGCGCGTAGCCGATGAAGACCAGGGCGCGGCGCAGCGATGAGGTGGAATTGGTCGTGCGAAGCAGGGCATCGGAGAGGTGGAGGTAAGCGGCGGGGACGAGGGCGATGCCGACCCACTGGAATTTGAGCCACAGGAGGGCTGATGGGAAGGAATCTACGTTTATCAGCATCACATCGCCCACGTAGACGATAGTCACGAAGGCCAAAAGGGCGCAGAAGGAGCGGGCCACCGGGTTGCGGTAGTTGTGGGTGAGGATATAGACCAACAGCGAGAAGCCGATGATGACGTTGGCCGAGGAGAGGATCAGGTTGCCCAGGGACAATATCGAGGTAAGGGTGACGCCTTCCATAAGACCTCCCTAAAGCAATATCTCCGCTCTCACCGATTCGGGGACCTGCTGCAAGTAGCGTTCAGCCATCAGCGGTCAGCTTTCAGCTTCTGGATAAGCGATGTCGGCATTCGCTTAACCTCGGTTACCTCCCTTGCGAGTTGCCCATAGTCCTGGCTGTTCAGCAGGCCGAGGTCATGTGCCAGCAGCAAGTGATACTCCAACTCGCTAGCTGAGCCCATAGCGATCTGAAGAAAACGGGCCAACTCGGCGTCTCCACTTCTGCCACAACCCTCCGCAATGTTAGCAGGGATGGAAGCGCAGGCGCGTCGGATCTGACTTGTTAGTCCATACAACTCGGCCTTTGGGAACTTTGCAGTGGTCTTGTAAACCTCCAGGGTCAAATGATGGCTCTTCTCCCACACCTTCAGTTTTCTGAAGTCTTTCAACTCAAGTCCTTCCGCTTGTTCCAAAGCTGATAGCTGATAGCTGATCGCTGAACGCCTACACCAACACAACCACAACGTAGTAGTACACTACCACCACGCTGAAGAGCAAGCTGTCAATGCGGTCGAGCATCCCCCCATGGCCGGGGATGAGGCGGCCCGAGTCCTTGACCCCCACCTGCCTCTTGAGCAGCGATTCGGCCAGGTCGCCGAAGGTGGCCGCCAGGGCGATGACCACCCCCAGGAGGAGGCCATGTCCTACCCCCACCCCGATGAGGTAGCCGACCAGGGCTGCGACGGCGACTCCGCTGCCCCAGCCGCCGATGGCCCCTTCCCAGGTCTTGTGGGGGCTGATGTGGGGGAAGAAGGGATGCCGTCCGAAGGCCATGCCGACGGAATAGGCGCCCGTATCGCAGGCCCAGGTGGAAAGCAGCGTCAACGCCGTCCAGCCCATCCCTTGGGGCAGGTCTCGTAAGGAGATGAAGTGGCTGGCTAACCAACCGACGTATAGCGCGCCGGCCAGGGTCAGGGCCCAGTTGACCAGGGCATCTGACGAATGGTCTCGCCAATACTGGGATGAATCGCTCTGAAGCAGATGGACCCCACCCAAGCGAGACCATTCGTCATCACGGCTCTCCCTCTGGAGCAACTGCCAGATGAGGGAGAGGATGAGCGCTGCCGCCAACGATAGCCTAGACAACTGCCAGAGGGGGTAACAGGCGTCGAGGAGGAGCAATGCGGTCAGGGCCATCCCCAAGGGGTAGGAGGGCCTATGGCCACCCTGGACCATCATCGAGTAGAACTCGTGGGCAGCGAGGAGGGAGGCTATGGACACTACAGCAAAGTACAGAAGACCGCCTCTATATACCGCCCAAAGGACAATGGGGATCAGGACGATAGCGCTAAGAATGCGGTGGATCAGCACCTTTAACTCTCACCCAGCCTGCCGAATCTCCTCTCCCGTTTGCTGTAGGATAACAGCGCTCGGTAAAGCTCCTCTTCGTTGAAGTCGGGCCAACAGGTGGGAGTGAAATAATATTCGGCGTAAGCCCCCTGCCAGATGAGGAAATCGCTGAAGCGCATCTCGCCGGCGGTGCGGACGATGAGGTCAGGGTCGGGCAATCCGGCCGTATATAGGTAGCGGCTGAAGAGTTCATCGTCCAGGCTATCTGGGTCAACGCCGTCTTCGATCATGCGCCTCACAGCGTCCACGATCTCAGTGCGGCCTCTGTAGTTTAGGGTGATGTTCAGGATCAGCCTCTCGTTGTCCTTGGTCCGCTCGGTGGCTTCTCTTATCTTCCTGACCAAGCCCTCAGGCAGCCCCTCCAGCCGGCCGATGTAGCGTAGCTGGATGCCATTTTGGCGCAGCTTTTGCCCCTCGCCGCCGATGACCTCCTCCAAGAGGGTCGCTAGGCCGTCCATATCCCCTGGCTGCCGGGTCAAGGCATGGAGAGTCAGGACCTCCACCCCATGTTCCATACACCCCTCTATGACCGGCCATAGGTTGCCAGCGCGATAGCCCTCCACAGGTGGCATCCCTTTCTCCTGCGCCCACCGCTCAATGCCGTCCATGATTATCGCCAGGTGCCTGGGGGTCTTCCCTAACGGTTCTTTTACTTGTCGCATAAATTTAACCATATATGATGCTTGAGAATGTAAAATAAACTTCATCTGCGTATCTTATCGCAAATTCTGCGTCCTTTTCATTGAAGATCTCCTTGGGGGATACTTTCTCCTCGTCATAGCCATAGAGGGAAGGCTCTCTCCACATATGTAACTGCCTTGAGATAAACCTTGCCCTGGGTATCTTCCCCCTTATGTGATCTGAGATCCGAGGGTCATCACGAAGTTTAAAAAGCTCCCCTCCAACATCATGCTCTCTAGGATACTCGCCTCTTAGTTTCATCAACACCGCTTTCAGGGTAAGTTCAACACATGTTTGTGCCGCATACATGGCTTCAGCTGCCTTAAAGGGGGATCTGGCTTTCTCTTTTGCGGTATCTAAATAATTCTTCGCTTGCTCATAGAGTTCTCTTGCATACTTTTCATTATCTTGCATCCTTTTCAGCCCCTCCATTATCTCAATGGTGTTAAATGCCAACTCACCATGAGATGAGGCACAGACATCTTACGGATTATGTCTCCATAATTTCCATCTCTTTCTTCCGCCTGATTTCGTCTATCTCCTCGATGAACCTATCAGTCAGGTCCTGAATATCGTCCTTGGCGCGGTAGTAATCATCCTCGGAGATGAGACCCTCCCTCTCCAGCTCCCTTATGTCCCGCAGGGCATCGCGGCGGCAGTTGCGGACGGCTATCTTCGCCTCTTCAACCCGCCTGCCCACGACCTTAACCAGCTCGCGGCGGCGTTCCTCCGTCAGACGCGGGATAAGCAGACGTATCAGCTTGCCGTCGTTGGTTGGGGTGAGCCCCAGGTCCGACTTCAGGATGGCCTTCTCGATGCTGGGGAGGGTTTCGGGGTCCCAGGGCCGGATGACTAACAGGCGGGGTTCGGGGACGGAGATGGCCGCTAGCTGGTTGAGGGGTATGGATGTGCCATAGTGCTCGACGCGCAACCGCTCGACCAGGGCCGGGGATGCCCGCCCCGTCCTGATGGTCGCCAGGTCGTCTCGCAGGACCTTGACCGCCTTGCTCATCCTCTCCTCGGTATCCTTCAGGATGTCCTCGATCATCGGAAATCACCCCCATTGGCGGATAGCATATCGCTTATCGCCTGTAGCTTATCGCAACTCTATGAGCGGCAGGGCGATATGCGATAGGCGATAAGCGATCAGCTAATGATCGTCCCGATCTCCTCTCCCAGGATTACCCTCTCGATGCTGTTGGGCTGTTCCAGCTTGAAGACGATTATGGGCAAGCGGTTTTCCATGCACAGGGATAGGGCAGTGCTGTCCATCACCTTCACCCCCAGGTTGAGGGCCTCGATGTAGCTCAGGCGTGGGAACCTCTTGGCCTGGGGGTTGACCAGGGGGTCGGAGTCATAGACGCCATCCACCTTGGTGGCCTTCAGGAGGACTTCGGCGTTGATTTCCACGGCGCGCAGGGCAGCGGCGGTATCGGCGGTGAAGTAGGGGTTGCCCGTCCCTGCTCCGAAGATGACCACCCTCCCCTTCTCCAGGTGGCGGATGGCGCGCCGCCGGATATACGGCTCGGCTACGGCGCGCATCTCGATGGCCGTCTGCACCCTGGTGATCACCCCTGCCCTCTCCAGAGCATCCTGGAGGGCCAGGGAGTTTATCACTGTGGCCAGCATCCCCATGTAATCGGCCGTTGCCCGGTCCATCCCCCTGGCGAGGCCGTCCCTCCCCCGCCAGATGTTTCCCGCGCCGATGACGATGCCTATCTCCACCCCATAGCGCATGACCCCCTTGATCTGGGCAGCTATCCTCTCCGCTACGCGAGGGTCAATGCCGCGGCCCTCGGGCCCGGCTAACGCCTCCCCGCCGAGTTTGAGCAGGACCCTCTTATATTTGGCTTCAGGCATTCACCCCTCCCTCGGGCTATTTGCCCAATTCGTAGCGCACGAAGCGCCGCACCACGATGTTCTCGCCGAGCTTGGCAACCTTCTCGGCGATGAGCTCATTAACGGTGATGTCCTCATCCTTGATGAAAGGTTGCCGCAGGAGGCAGACCTCATCGTAGAACCTCTTCAGCTTCCCCTCGACTATCCTCTCCACTACATGGGGCGGTTTGCCCATCTCCTGGGCCTCGGCACGGTATTTCGCCTTCTCCCCCTCCAGGACATCGGGGGGTATGTCCTCGGGGGAGACGTATCTGGGATCAGTGGCCGCCACTTGCATGGCTAGGTCATGGGCCAACCCCTTGAAATCCTCGGTCCGGGCCACGAAATCGGTCTCGCAGTTCAGCTCTATCAACGCGGCTATGCGCCCTCCCGGGTGGACATAGGCCTCGATCAGGCCCTCCTCTGTAGCGCGCCCTGATTTCTTAGCGGCGATGGCCAAGCCCCTTCGTCGCAGGACCCGGATGGCTTTCTCGAAGTCGCCACCGGCCTCCTCCAAGGCCCTCTTGCAATCCAGCACCCCGGCACCGGTGCTCTCCCTTAATTCCTTCACCATAGACGCTGTGATTTCCATGTTCCCCTCAAGCCTCCTCATCCGGCTCGAAGACGCGCTGGGTTACGTCCACCGCCTCCAGGGCCTCCCTTTCCTCCTCGGCGAGGGCCGCCTCGCGCATCTGCTTCCCTTCCAAGACGGCATCAGCTATCCTTGCGGTTATCAACTTGATGGCCCGAATGGCATCGTCGTTGGCGGGGATGACGCAGTCTATGGGGTCAGGATCGGCATTGGTGTCAACCATGGCCACGATGGGTATGCCCAACCTGTTGGCCTCCTTGACAGCGATGTGCTCCCTCTTGGTATCAACGATGAAGAGCACATCCGGCAAGCTTTGCATTTCTTTTATGCCGTTAAATCGCCGGTTCAGCCTAGCCAACTCCCGTTCCAGCTTCAGGGCCTCCTTCTTGGGCAACAGATCGAACTCGCCCCGCGCCTGGCGCTCCTCCAGTTCGAGCAGGTAATCTATGCGCTTGCGGATAGTGCGGAAGTTGGTAAGGGTTCCTCCCAGCCAGCGTTGGTTGACATAAGGCATCCCACACCGCGTCGCTTCTGAGGCGATGCTTTCCTGCGCTTGCTTCTTGGTGCCGACGAAGAGGACTGTCCCCCCTTCGCTGACTGTATCCCTGATCAAACTGCAAGCCTCTTCCAACTGGGCTATAGTCTGTTGCAGGTCAATTATGTGGATGCCGTTGCGCTCAGTGAAGATATAGGGTCGCATCTTGGGGTTCCAACGCCGAGCGCGATGGCCGAAGTGAACCCCAGCCTCCAGAAGCTCCTTCATGGAAACTACTACCATTTTCCCTCCTTGTATACATATTTGGGGCTGAGCCCTATCC
>CAYQVA010000066.1:0-8487 GCA_964420815.1 uncultured Anaerolineae bacterium | reverse complement strand
GGGATACGATCGCGAGCATCCCTATTGCGCCGGCATCGTCGAACTGGAGGAGGGGCCAAGGATCAGCGCCCGCATCCTGGGCGTGGACGCCTCCCATCCCGAAAGCATCAGCATCGGCATGCCCCTCACCGTCGAGTTTCTTGAGCGCAGGGAGGGGGCGGAGAAGCGGATGTTCTTGGCGTTCAGGCCTGGATAGTCGGGTTCGTAGTGCGGGCCTCAGCCCGTCCAAAAGCGCTGAAGCGCCCACTACAAACAATCATCGAAAGGGGATGGTCTATGGGGAGTTAAGCGGGTGCGATTCGATGGGCTTCTGTAAAGCCCTAAAGGCTGAGATTGTGCTCCCAGCGATCTCAAAAAGGAGGTATTAAGATGGGAATCCTTGATGCAATAAAGGACTTTGGAGATAGGTTGAGCCGGTGGACGATGAGGTGGATGCCCCACTCCCTCATCGTGGCCCTGATACTGAACCTCATAGCCTTCGTTATGGCGCTGATATGGGGAGATGTAGGCTATAACCCCTTCACGGTGATCCAGGCGTGGGGCAACGGCTTCTGGGTTCTCCTGCGCTTCGCCATGCAGATGTGCCTGATACTCTTGACCGGCTACGTCGTTGCCGTCTCCCCGCCGATTGAGAAGGCCCTGGCATGGCTGGCGAGGCTGCCCAACCCCGACAAGCCGTGGCAGACCATCTTGCTGATGGGGCTCATAACCAACATCCTGGCCTATATCAACTGGGGCCTGAGCATCGTGGGGGCTGCCATCTTCATGATATACCTGGTCAGGCTCCAGCCTAAGGTGGACTTCAGGTTGCTCCTGGCCGCCGCCTACCTGGGGCTCGGCTGCATCTGGCATATGGGCCTCTCGGCCTCGGCGCCCCTCATGGTTACAGACCCGGAGTCCTTCCTCATCAAGGAAAAGGTCATCGAGGAGGTGATACCCACCAGCAGGACGCTCTTCACCCCCTTCAACCTAGGGGTCACCGCCTTCACCTTAATCTTCACATCGGCGTTTATGGCCATCATGCACCCACGGCCTGAGAAGACGCTTTCGCTTCCCCCTGAGAGGCTCAAGGCGGTCGAGAGGTGGGTCCCACCCGAGAAGCCCCGCAAGGAAGAGATGACCCTGTCCGATAAGTTGAACTGGTGGCCCGGCTGGGGTGTCATCTTCGGCATAGCGGCCACCATATATCTGGTGTGGTGGTACCGCGAGAAGGGGTTCGCCGGCCTGGGTCTCAACTCGATAAACTTCATGTTCCTGTTCGCGGGGCTACTCCTCCACTGGTATCCAGCGCGGTTTGTGGATGCTGCCTTGTCCGGCGCCAACAAGCTGTGGGGCATCATAATCCAGTTCCCCCTCTACGCCGGCATCTTCGGGATGCTGAAATACACGGCGCTGGCCAAGACCATAACGGACGCCTTCGTAGCCATCGCCACCGCGCGGACCTACCCGCTCCTCATGTACTGGGTGGCGGGCATCTTGAACTACTTCGTCCCCTCGGGTGGCTCGGAGTGGATCATCCTTTCCCCCATCATCATCCCCGCCGGAGGAGCGTTGGGGGTGAGTCCAGCAACGGTCACCCTCACCTACGGATGGGGCGACATGATGACCGACGTCATCCAGCCCTTCTGGGCCATAGCATTGTGCGAGATAACCGGCATCAAGTACAGGGAGATGATGGGCTACTGCATAGCCATGTGGATACCCTATCTCATTTACATGTCTATAGCCTGCCTCCTGGTACCGCTGGGCCTGTAGCGCCCAAAGCCAGCCTATGCGAAGGGGGGCAAGCGCATGCGCTTGCCCCCCTTGTCACATTGGTTTCCCCTTGCCATCTGACAAAAGGTCTCACTCTATAGCCATATGCACACGGAAAACAATTAGGTGTGGCTAAAATCTGAAGGAACCTGTTCATGGTGCGCACTTGAATGCGCCCTTTAGGCACCGAAGCGCCTACTGCTCTCCACAGATTTTAGCCAAGCTCAAAACAATGCAGCGATACCTTTCGTCATCTAACGGACTTTACGTGTGTAATCGGGCAGGAGGATGGGCGAGACGATATTGGTCCCGATGCCCGCCTCCTCAAGCTGTCGGTGCCAATCATCCACATGGGCCAGGGTCAGCTTGCCTAGCCTCACCTCCTTGGCCCTGAGGGCTGCCGCCCTCCCCGCCCTCCGCCCGAAGACGGTGATCTCCAACAGCGAGTTGCCCATCAGGCGGTTGCGGCCGTGGACCCCGCCAGTGACCGCCCCGGCCGCATAGAGGTTGGGCACCCCTTTGACAGAACCATCGGGTTCTATAGCAATGCCGCCGTTCTGGTAGTGTGCTGTCGGATATACCAAGATGGGATCCACTGTGATATCAATGCCGAAGCGCTTGAACTGGCGCACCATGGCCGGCAACCTCCCCTCGATGGTGCCAGGGCCGTGGATGATGTCGATCATCGGCGAGTCCAGCCACACGCCACGCATGCCGGAGGGCGTCTCCACCCCCTTGCCCCGTTCTGTGCATTCCCTGATGATGGCTGCGGCCTCGGCGTCGCGAGTCTCCAGGTGATAGACGAACTGCTCGCCATCGGCATTGACCACTTGAGCTCCAAGGCCGCGCACCTTCGCCGTCACCAGTTGGCCCACAATCTGCTCCGGGTAGGCAGCGCCGGTGGGGTGAAATTGATATGTGTCCTGATGAATCAACTTCGCCCCCACCCTATAGGCCAGCACCAGTCCATCACCTGTGGCCCCGTAGTGATTGGTGGTAGCGAAACCCTGGTAATGCAGGCGACCGGTGTCGCCGGTGGCGATGATAGTGCACTTGGCCCTCACCACCAGGTGTTCCCCGGTCTCCAGGTTCTCCAGCACCGCCCCGGCAACCTGTCCCTTCTCATCCATGAGGAGCTCGATGGCCGGCGCGAACTCCATGATGGTGATGTCCTCAGGGTAACTCAGCACCTCGTCGCGCAGGGCGCGCATGATGGATGCCCCAGTGTAGTCGCCTGCCGAGTGCATCCGCTTGCGGGAAGTCCCCCCACCATGGATGGTGAACATGGTGCCGTCGGGCTCCTTGTCGAACATCACACCCAGGCTCTCCAGCCACTGGATGACCAAGGGGGCGTCCATCACCAAGGCCTCGACCAAGTCAGGGTCGTTGGCGAAGCCTCCACCTCCCATGACATCTAAGTAATGGATGATCGGCGAATCATTAGGCTTATCCGCAGCCTGGATGCCTCCCTGGGCCATCATGGTATTGGCATCGCCGAAGCGCAGCTTGGTAACCAAGATCACCTTGGCTCCATTCTCCCTGGCCAAAAGCGCCGCCGATGCACCCGCCCCACCCCCGCCGATGATTAACACATCGGTGTCGTAATCTATTCTATCTAGGTCGAGCATATCTGAGGTGAGATGGCTGCGACCCTCTAGGATGTCCACCAGCTCCTTCATGGCCTTCTCCCCCTTGTTTGGCCCAACCCTTATCTCGCGGAAGCCCTCGGGCCGATAATCGGGGTGGAACCTCTCCAAAAGCTCTTGCTTCTCCTCCGGGGCCATCCTGGGGAAGGGCTTGCCCAGGCGAGCGGGGCGAGTAGCCTCCACCTTCTTAATTGACTCACGCATCTCAGGCGTATAACTCATGACTTCCTCCTCTAGCTGGATTGCTGAATACTGAAAGCTGAGGGCTGGCTTTCAGCATTCAGCTTTCAGCTTTTAGGCATTATTCCTCAATCTCCCTCTCAGCGTACATTCTTCTCAGCTCCTCCACGCTAAGGCTCTTCATCCGCTTCATATCCGCGTCGAACTTACCCTCCAATATCTCCTTTATCCGCTCCTCAAGGTGCTTCGATTTAGGGGCGAGATACTTGGCATAGAGGCGCTGGCAGAGGATAGCGATGCGGTATTGCGGCTCCTCAGCCGGGCAGCGGGCGGCACAGAGGCCGCACATGATGCAATCGAAGGACTTCCGGGCCACAGCGGCGATGTCGCCCTTCATGGCATCGGCCATGAAGTCCTTGACGTCCAGGTCCTGAGGGCAGCTCTTGGTGCATACCCCACAGCCAAGGCAACGCAGGAGCTCGGGATAGAGCTTGACCAGGGTCTCGAAGGTCGGCTCTAACTCATCCAGCCTGTAATCGGCCCGCTTGACGGGGAAGAAGGGGATCTGAGCGATGTACATCCCCGGCTCGATAACGGTCTGGCAAGCCAGGCCGATCTTGAGCCTGTAGTCGTCCTTGGTGCGATAGACGGTGGCGCAGGCCCCGCAGAAGCCCGCCCTGCATCCCACGCCCCGGATCAATTTGTAGCCGGCATACTCCATGGCCTTCATGATGGTCAGGTTGGCGGGGACCTTATACCTCTTACCCATGATGTAGATGTCCACCATCCTCATAGAGCTACCTCCTAAACGATTAATCCCATACCTCCCCACGCCCAGCTTCCCAATTCACCCTACTTTCGGCGATGATGCCCATCTTCCGTAACGCGCGATATAGCCTCTCCTCCCAGATGTCGCCGTGTAGAAGCTCCTTCACCTCCCGCGCCCGCATCAGGCGCTCCCAGGTGGTGATGATAAAGGTGATGCGCCGCCACTTCCTGCTCACGATGGGATGGGGCAGCCGTTCGAGTCGCCCGAGGTGGATCTTGTAGTAATCATCCTGGGCTCGGGGATGAGAGGCTTCATCGGGAAGAAGCTCGATGCGCTTGACGACCTCCCACTTCCGAGCCTCGGCCCAATAGTTGATGGCCCAAGCCTCCGGTCCGAAGACCTTGGTCTGATAGAAGGCCAAAACGGGGGCGTTGATGGCCCTGGTGGGGGCATG
This sequence comes from uncultured Anaerolineae bacterium, assembly GCA_964420815.1. Lineage (GTDB taxonomy): Bacteria > Chloroflexota > Anaerolineae > CAYQVA01 > CAYQVA01 > CAYQVA01. The sequence continues at coordinate 3,683 of CAYQVA010000066.1, read as the reverse complement.
CTTGACGGGTATGCGATACCAGTGCTCATCCCTGGCGATGGCGAAGTCTCGCAGGTTGTTGATGATGGCTACCAAGACGGTGGTATAGGGGTGGAATTCTTCCCCCACGCCTCGCTCCCCTCAGATATGGAGCCTCAATGGCCCCAACTGGCGCACGGCGTCGGTCATCTCCCTCACCACTCGGGCGAATTTCTCCCCTTCCGAGGCCGAGATCCACTCCAGGCGCACCCTCTCCTTCTCGATGCCAAGTTGCTGGAGCATCCTGACGAGGAGGAGGTAGCGTGCCAGGGTCTTATAGTTGCCACTGATGTAGTGGCAATCGCCTGGATGGCAGCCGGCGATGAGCACCCCATCAGCCCCCGCCTTAAGGGCTTGAAGCACGAAGGTGGGGTCAACCCTGCTCGAGCACATCACCCGGAGGGGTATCACATTAGGCGGATACTTGATCCGGCTGGTTCCGGCCAGGTCTGCTCCAGCCGAGGCACACCATTTACAAAGGAAAGCGATGATCTTAGGCTCAAACATATTTTCGTCCCTCAAAGCTTTCTACTCCCAATCCGGCTGTGAACATGGCAACGACTTGCTCGTCAGTGAGGTTCCTCTGTTGGATAGCGCCGCTGGGGCAACTGACAACGCAAGCCCCACAGCCCTGACAGAGCACCTCCGTCACCTTTACCTTCCCCTCCCTAGGATCGAGCTCCAAAGCCTGATAAGGGCAGACAGGGACACAGATCCCACAGCCGCTGCAGCGCTCCTCATCGATGACCGCTGTGATGGGCTCCTGGAGCAGCTCCTCGGCGGAGAAGAGGCTAACGACCTTGCTCGCCGCCCCGCCCGCCTGGGCCACGGCCTCGGGGATGTCCTTGGGCGCTTGGGCCGCCCCAGCCAGGTAGACCCCCGCCGTCAGGCTCTCCACCGGCCGCAGTTTAGGATGGGCCTCGCTGAAGAAACCGTATTCGTCGGTGGCGATCCTCAACTTCCTGGCCAATTCCATGGCCCCTTGGCTGGGGACCATAGCCGTGGCCAGGACAACCAGGTCGGCAGCTATCTCTATCTCCTTGCCGCTGAGGGTATCTACGCCCCAGACAATAACCTTATTGTCCTCCTGGAAGACCCTGGAGACCCGTCCCCTTAGGTAAAGGACTCCGTCCTCCTCTATAGCCCTTTGTACGAACTCCTCGTAGCCCTTGCCCCCCGCCCGAATGTCCATGTAGAAGACGTAGGCCTGCCCATCAGGGACCTTGTGCTTGTAGAGCATGGCATGTTTTGCGGTGTACATACAGCATATCTTCGAACAGTAGGGCATCCCCCCCTCCGGGTCGCGGGAGCCGACGCACTGGATGAAGACCACCTCCTTCGGGACCTTGCCATCAGAGGGCCTGCGGACCTCGCCGCCTGTGGGGCCCGTAGCAGAGAGTATCCGCTCGAACTCCAGCCCATCCACCACATCGGCATACTTGCCCCAGCCGAGGGATCCGCTCCGCTCCGCCGGGTAGAGCTCGTACCCCGTTGCCACCACGATGGCCCCCACCTTGCGCTCGACTATCTCTGGCTGCATGTCATAGTCAATGGCGCCAGCTTCACAGGCCTGGGCGCATTTATCGCAGACGAGGGGGAACAAACCCAAGCAACTCTCCTCATCGAGATAGTAGGCCGTGGGCACGGCCTGGGCGAAGGGGATGTCTATGGCATGCCTGTAGCTCAGTCCGCGGTCGAATTCGTTGGGCACGACCACCGGACAGACCTTGGCACACTCCCCACAGGCAGTGCACTTCTCGACGATGACATAGCGCGGCTTCTTTAATATCTTCACCTTGAAGTTGCCGACATAGCCCGATACCTCTAGCACCTCGCTGTAAGTTAACAGCTCGATGTTGGGATGCCGCCCAACCTCAACCATCTTAGGGGTGAGGATGCATTGTGAGCAGTCCAGTGTAGGGAAGGTCTCGGAGAGCTGAGCCATATGTCCCCCGATGGAAGGTTGCTTTTCCACCAGGACGACCTCGTAGCCTGAGTTGGCGATATCCAGGGCGGCCTGGATGCCGGCTATCCCTCCACCGATGACCAGAGCTCTCCGGGTTAGGGGCACTCTCAGAGGTGTGAGGGGCTCGTCTAGCCGAACCTTCTCCACAGTAGCTTTGATGATCCTCTCGGCCTTATGGGTGGCCTCCACCCTATCCTCGTGGACCCAGGAGCATTGCTCCCGGATGTTGGCGATCTCGCACCGGTAGGGGTTGAGCCCCGCCTCCTCCGAGGCCCGGCGGAAGGTGGCCTCGTGGAGGGAGGGGGAGCATGCGGCCACCACCACCCCATCGAGCCCCTTCTCCGCGATGGCCTCCTTGATGAGGCTCTGGCCTGGCTCGGAGCAGAGGTATGTATAATCCACGGAATGCACCACACCCGGGTAGCCTCTAAGATCTTCAGCCAGCCTCTCCACATCAACGGTACCGGCGATGTTCGTGCCACAATGGCAGATAAAAACGCCGATCCTTCCTCCTGGTTCTACCATTTTTACCCCCTTATCCATGCCCCTCCTCGGTGTAAACTCCAGTAAATCATGATTTTGAGGAGCGGGGCGTTCTCTAACGCCCTTGCCTAAGAAGGGTGACAAAGCACTCGCCTCTTTTCTCCCCGACAAATCGTGATGCACTGAAACTAAGTCGCAATGAGGTTTTTCTCTGCCAGCAGGGGACGAGGGTCAATGTAGTGCTTCTCGAAGCCATAGTCCCCGCTGTCCAAGCCCAGGGCTATCCCCAAAAGCTGGGTGAAGTAGAGAATGGGGATGAAGGAGAAGCCAGAGTGCTCCTTTCTCATCCGTTCCTGCCTATAGTCCAGGTTGAACTGGCACAGGGGGCAACTGGTCACAACCACCTCCGCCCCCTCCCTCAGGGCCGAGCTCAGGATGTTGTAGGAAAGTTCCGTAGTGACCGCGGCGGAACTCACCGCCAGGTAGGAGCCGCAGCACTCCGTCTTGAAAGGGAAGTCCACCACCTCGCAGCCGAGGCTCCGCAGGAGGTCGTGGAGGATGGTGGGGTCGTCCGGGTCGTCAAGCCCTATCTCCCCCTGAGGGCGCAGGAGCAGGCAGCCGTAGTAGGGGGCGACCTTCAACCCCTCCAGCCTCTTTTCGACCCGTTCCTTTAGCTTCTCGAATCCCACCTCATCCCTCAATATCTCCAGGAGGTGAAGGACCCGAACCTCCCCCTTATACTCCTCCTCGATGAAGAGGTTGATCTTCTCCCGCTTCTCCTCGTTCTCTCGCAGTAACCTATTGGTGCGCTTCAAGACGTTGTAGCAGATGGAGCAGAGGGTCGCCAGCCGCTCCCCCTGCCTCTGGGCCTCCAGCAGGATGCGCGTAGGGGCGACCAAAGCCAACAGGTTATCGGTGGCCAGGGGGAAGGTTGCGCCGCAGCAATTCCACTGGGGAAGCTCGACCAGCTCAATGCCCAGTGCCCTGGCCGATGCCCTGGCCGATGTGTCGAAGCCTTTGGCCTTGGTGCAAAGGGTACAACCGGGGAAGTAGGGGATCCTCATAATCGCCCTCCCAACCGGAAGTGAGCAAATAAACTTGCAAACTTGCGCACTTGCAAACTTAATATGTATACTTGCGAAAGCCGCCTGGTGCGCTACCGGGCGGCGTCCCCGCCGCCCTAATTGGGCGAGGACGCCCCTTAAAAGCGATTATT
>CAYQVA010000065.1:0-8496 GCA_964420815.1 uncultured Anaerolineae bacterium | reverse complement strand
GGGTGGCCATGGCTCCAGTTGGCTTCTCGTTGATGACCTTCAGGGCATCCTCGATGTGCACCCAGTTGATGTTGCGTAACCCCTTCCTCAGGCGGCGGATTGCCTCCCGCAGGAGGGCCCGCTGGAGGCTGAGGTGAAGGCGAGACCATGGCTCCAGGGGGAAGGAGATGGCCCTGGCCCCTTCGGACTCGATGGCCATCCGCTCCCATGCCCGCTCCACCTCGCTGCGGAGGAAGTCGTAATCGGCGGCGATGACCTTGGCGGCGCGCCGCACCACCTCCCGGATATTGGGATTATAGGTCTCCAGATAGGGGATAAGCTCGTGGCGTAAGCGGTTGCGGAAGTAGGTGGTGTCCAGGTTGGAGCGGTCGAAGCGGGGCTGCAGGTGGTGGATCCGGCAGTACTCCTCGATCTCGGCTCTGGTCACCTCCAGCAGGGGGCGCACCAGGCGCAGCCCTTGGTATTCGGTGACGGGCAGCATCCCCCTCAGGCCAGCTAACCCTGCTCCGCGCAGCCAGTGCATGATGACGGTCTCCACCTGGTCATCGGCGTTGTGCCCCACGGCGATGCAGCCCGCCCCTATCTTGCGGGCCACCTCGGCCAGGAAGGAATATCTCACCCGGCGGGCTGCCTCCTCCAGGGCGAGGCGCTCCTGGCGGGCATAGGCGGGGACATCCCGGGCCTCGATAGTGGCAGATAGCCCCCATTCCTCGGCTAACCGGGCCACGAAGGCGGCATCGGCATCGGCCTCCGCCCCGCGGATCTGATGGTTGAGGTGAGCCACATGCGGCTCTATCCGATACTCATCCCTCAGTTGGGTCAGGATGTGTAGCAGGCAGAGGGAGTCCGGCCCGCCCGAAACCCCCACCACCACCCTCTCGCCAGGCTGGAAGAGGCCATATTTGTCAATGGTCTGACATACTTTCTGCAGGAGGGGCATCTTCCCGCTCATAGTTGGTTATATTATACCATAACTCAGCCCTCTTGTGTCATTGAGTTAATCAAAGTTCATCAAATGGTACTCCCAAACCCCCTTTCCCCCCTCTCCCACTTATCGTGGGGGAGGGGGTTCAATGGGATCTGAACTATTTTGTAAGGAGGGGAAAGTGATGTTTTGGCAGCTAATGTCTGCCACAGGGATGCTCGAGGGTTGTCGCTAGGATGGATTTATGGTAAGATAGGCCGAGGAGGGAAAAGAAGTTGCCTATAGCTCGCATCGCCCCCTCCAGGGGCTGTAACCAACGCTCGACCGCTTTGCGGATATTCCTCTACGCTTCTTGCCTGGCGATCCTCATCATCATCGCCTCCCGCATGGTCCTCGATCACCGCCAGCGCCACCGCGGGGTCGTCTATGGGCCTCCCCAACAGATACCCCTGGCCTCCGTCGAACCCTTCGGCGTTAACGCCTCCCTGGAGCAGTACGAAAGTGAGGAAGACCTACGGCGTGCCCTGACCATGATCAAGTGCTGCGGCTTCCGCTGGGTGAGGCAGCATTTCCCCTGGGCCGAGATCGAGCCCCGACGGGGGGAATACCGTTGGGAGAGATGGGATAGGATCGTCGCCCTCTGCGAGGAGCACGGTCTCTCCCTCATCGCCGTGCTGGACACCTCTCCATCCTGGGCCCGCAATGAGGAGGATGCGGAGAACAAGTTCGCCCCACCTCACAACCTTGCCGACTACGGGCGCTTCGTCGCGGCCTTCGTCACCCGTTATCGGGGCCGGATCGCCCACTACCAGCTTTGGGACGAGCCTAACATCCGTCCCCATTGGGGCGACCGCTTCATAGACCCGGCGGGCTACGTCGAGCTCCTGAAGGCCGGTTACTCGGCGGCCAAGCGGAGCGACCCCGAGGCATTGATCTTAAGCGCGGGGCTGGCCCCCAACGTGGAGGAGGGGGGATTCAACATGAGCGACCTCCTCTTCCTGCAAGGGATGTATGACGCCGGAGCCAAAGGCTATTTCGACATCCTGGCCGCCAAGCCCTATGGCCTGTGGACGGGGCCGGAGGATCGGCGCGTGGCCCCCGACATCACCAACTTCTCGCGCATCGTCCTCCTCCGCGAAATAATGGTAAGGAACGGCGATAGGGGGAAGGCGATATGGGCCGTGGAGTTCGGTTGGAACTCCCTGCCCCCAGGCTGGCGCGGGCGCCCCTCACCTTGGGGGAGCGATTCGGAGGCGAAACAGGTCCAACGCACAATCGAAGCCATTCAACGGGGGCGGGACGAGTGGCCCTGGTTGGGCGTGATGTGCCTACAGCACTTCCAACCAGCTGCCCCGCCCGACGATCCGGTCTGGGGCTTCGCCATGGTTGATGAGGACCTCACGCCACGCCTTATCTACGCAGCGATGCAGCGCCTGGCCACGGCCCCGCCGGTGGCCTACGTCGGCCACTACCCGGCCGACGCTTGGGCAGCCGATTACCAGGGCTCTTGGAGGCACGGCGTGGGGACGATGGCCGGCCAGGCAGGCGATAGCCTCACCCTGCGCTTCAAGGGCACCAGGCTCGACCTGATCGTCCTGAGGGACCAAACCTCAGGCACCATGCGCGTGGTCATTGATGGTAACGAAGCGCCACAGCTCGATCTCCAAAGCCCAGTCCCAACACAGACGACCATCACCCTGGCCAAAGGCCTCCTAGATAGCGAGCATGTGGCCCAACTGACCGTAAGCGAAGGGAAAGTGACCATTAGTGGCTTCGTCGTTGCCCGAGAAGTGAGCTTCGCCAGGTATTACATTTCCTTGGGGGTTCTCATAGTGAGCATCCTTTTCGTTTCCTGGCGGCTGGCCTCCCTCCTCTATTCCCTACCCTGGCTTGATTGGTGGCAGACCCTGGCTCAAGGCTACCAGGGGCTAAGGGATTGGCAGCAGATGGCCCTTATGGCACTGGCAATCGGGCTCTATTACCTCTCCCCATGGCTGGGGTTGAGCCTCGCGGGCCTATCCCTCCTCTTCGCTATGGTCTACCTGCGCCTCGATCTCGGCCTGGCCCTCGTCGTCTTCTCCGTCCCCTTCTTCCTCTACCCCAAGCAGATCGGCCCCAAGGCCTTCTCCCTGGTCGAGGTGCTGACCCTCCTCTGCTTTGCCGCCTGGCTTTTGCTGAAGGCTAAAAGCTGGAAGCTAAAAGCTAAATGCTGGATAAGAGACGCTAAGCCTCCAGCCTCCAGCTTCCAGCTCCCAGCTTTCGACCTGCCGTTGCTCTTCTTCCTTTTTATCAGCCTCCTCTCGCTAGCCGTCTCGGAGAACCTCGTCGTCAGCCTACGGGAGCTGCGCGTGGTCATAATCGAGCCGCTCATCTTCTACTTCCTGCTGCGCAGCGTCCCCCTGACCAGGAGGGGCTTCCTGCGCCTGGTCAATGCTCTGATCCTGGCGGGCCTGGCGGTCTCCCTCTTCGGGCTGTATCAATACCTCTTCACCGACGACGTCATCGTCGCCGAGGGGGTGCGCCGCATCCGCGGCGTCTACCCCTCCCCCAACAACCTCAGCCTCTTCTTGGGGCGCGTGGTCCCCATCTCGGTGGCAATCGCCCTCTTCCATCGGCGCCTCTTTTACGGTTTAGCCAGCGCGCCCATGTTACTCTGCCTCTACCTGACCTATTCTCGAGGCGCTTGGCTGTTGGGGATGCCGGCGGCCTTCCTCTTCATCGGCCTCATGCGTAGCCGACGGGCGTTGCTCGTCTCTCTAGCCGTCATCGCTGCTGCCCTGTTGGTGCTATTGCCCCTTCTCAATGTCGAACGGATCACCTCTCTCCTTGATGTCCAGCATGGCACCACCTTCCTGCGCCTCAAGCTCTGGCAGGCGACGATCAGCATGATCCGCGACCACCCCATCTTCGGCGTGGGCCTGGATAACTTCCTCTATCAATATCCGAAATACATGCTGCCCGAGGCGTGGGAGGAGCCGGACCTATCCCATCCCCACAACATAATAATGGATTACTGGACCCGGCTGGGCATCTTTGGGGTGGTCGCCATCCTCTGGCTGGAGGTCGAATTCTTCAAGAGGGGCTTACATCTCTATCGTCACCTTGAGGATCGAGAGTTGAAAACGCTGGCCTTGGGGCTTATGGCCAGCATGGTTGATTTCCTGGCCCATGGGCTGGTTGACAACTCCTACTTCCTGGTGGACCTGGCGTTCGTATTCTGCCTGACCATGGGAATCATGGCGAGGGTGGGAAATGAGGTGCCGTGAGGCTCATTGCCAACCCAACTGGGCAGCCAGTTCCTCAAGGCTCCGCATCCTTGCCTTGCGGCCAGCGCCCTCCCTCCGCCGCTTCCTCACGATCCGCTTACCGATTATCTCCGCCAACACCTTATCGGGCAGGGGCTGGCGATGTTGCTTCTGGTATTCGATGGCCCGTTGCCCCACCTCGCAGATGTCCAGATAGCCGCAATACCTGTGGGCCCAATGGTCGAGGGGGAGGTGGTCCTCGGGGAGCTGCCCCTCCCGCAGCCTCTCCCACATCGCCTTGACCTTGGCCAGAAGGGATGCAAGTGCTGCCTCATCGTATTCCACATCGAAGAGACAGTGCTCCAGGGTATCCCGATTCTCGTAGAAGATGATCCCGCCCCGGAGCGGGATGCATTTGTAATATCGCTCTATCCCCCAGATATAGATCTGGCACTGCCGGACGTGCTCCTCCTTCGGCTGCCCCTCATCCACTATCCGCTCGAACTCGGCGGCGCCGGAGGTCTTAATCTCCACGGCGTAGAATCCGGCATTTTCGGCGTCCCTTTCGGGAGGGATGTAGACGATGGCGTCGCAATACCCCTTGATCCTATACTCCTCGTCAACGAATGGGACCTCCCTGGCTAAGGTGATGGAAGAGAAGTAGCGGCTGATGCGCCGGTGCCCCTCGGTCCCAACCTGCAGGATGCGGCTGACCCTGGCCTCTAAGGGGGCCTTAGGAATGCCCATCAGCTCCCTGGCGATGTAGAGCATGCACCCCTTAGCCAAAGAGGAGGGATGGATATATTTCTCCTTCTCCCCCTTAGGGTTACCGCGCTCGGCGATGGTCTCCTCCACCACCGCTGCCAGCACCGCCGCTGCGCCCCGATGCCTTTTAGCCATAAGCCCTCACCCCCTCGCCCCCAGGGGAAGGGGCATCTGCTTAACGCCGCCTACCTTGAAGAAGAACCTGGTCTCCCCGGCCGTGTTGACCCCCGCCAACCGGTCAACCCTGACGATCAAGGGGTATCGGTTGGTGACGTTGCCGATTACCAGGGCGTGGAAACGACGCAGCCGCTTGGCGAAGGAAGCTATGGTCTCGTAGTCGGTGATGGCGCTCTTCGAGACATGGCGCACGTCATCTTCGAAGGGCAGGTAGAGGAGGAAGAGGTTATCGGCCTGGCGCAATACGGCCTCGTCCAGCCCCGTGATCATGTTGGTGACGAAGAAGCTCGTCACGCCAAGGTGCCTGGCTCGGGTCACCAGGTAGTCGATGCTGCCCCGACTAACGTAGAGGTGGGCCTCCTCGAAGAAGAGGAAGGGGAAGCGATGGGTGCCCCGCTCGATCTCCTCCTCGCAGATGTCCTTGACGACCTCGATGATGGCCTGCACCAGACCGCCCCTGGCTAGGTTGCCTAAATTGGCGATGTCAATGATGAGGGCCCCGCCGCCCCTGATCTCCTGGTAGCGGTCATGGAGGGAGACAGCCTCCTCCGGGCTCCGGGCGAAGATGCCTGTGTTCCGCAAGGCCTGCAAGCGGTTGCGGATGGCCCCATTGACCACATCAGTGCCATAGCCGCCAGTGAACTCCCCTTCCTCTGCCATCTGGATGAGCTGCTCGATGCCGATGAAGGGAGGCCTCCTCCCCCTGGCTTCCCACTCGCTCATCTCCCTGAAGAGCTGGGCCAGCCTGTTCTCGAAGTGGAGCCTCGATACCTCGGGCAGGCCGTATCTGGCCAGCATGGTGAGGAGGGGCCCCAGGCCGAACTGGCGCACCCCCAGCTTGAAATTCCCCCCGGCCTCGAGATGGATGATGCCCCGTCCTCGCACCTCGCCCGTGAGGGGGTCAATCCGATGCGGAGGCAGGTGGATGTATTCCTTATTGATGTCGAAGACGATGCAGGGGGCGCCGTGGGCGATCAACTGCAGGAGGATGACCTTAGCCAGGTGGGATTTGCCCGCCCCCTTCATGCCGGTGATGATGTTGACCTTCTCCAGGTTCTGTCCTTCGATGAAGAAGTCCTCCCCGCTGAGGGTCTTCCCCAGGTAGAGGGGGTGGCCGCAGCCTGAGGCCGATGCCAGGCAATTGGCGAAGACCTCTTCGTCGCTAGCCTTCCTAACCGTGACATCGCGGGTAGGTATCCAACCATCCCACTGGTCCCAATCAGCGATTGGCTGTTGGTTATTGGCTGTGCGCAGATGGCTGACAGCCAGTTTTCTGATCTTGGTGATGGCGATCTTGAGGTTGCCCATCTCAGAGAGGCGGTGTTGGTAGAACTCGAAGAGGCTGGGCGGTAGGGGCTGCGAGCCTTCCAAAGCGAGGCGCAGTTGTTCCTGGATGAGGGAGGGGTAAGTGACGGTGCGGAACTCGATCACCTGGACGATCAGGCCCCTCCCATTCCCCTTCTCCTTGATGGAGAGGTTCTCCCCCACATGCAGGTCCTCTTCCCTGGGGTCGAAGATCAACTCTACCAGATCGCCCTTAATCTGCCTGACCTGAATGCTCATAAACCTTTCCTAGGCGCTAGAAATGCCTTACTAGAACATTTGTTTGCTCTATTTTACAGCGAAATCTATTTATTGTCAAGTAGCCTTAACATTGACGTCGCCTCCCCTTTCTGGTATACTTACACCAGCAGTTAAGGAGGGGATCGGATGCGCGTTCTCATCACCGGTGGGACGGGCTTCCTTGGCTCGCACCTCTGCGACCTGTTCCTGGCCGAGGGGCATCAGGTCATCGCTATGGACAACCTGATCACGGGAGACATCAGGAACATCGCCCACCTAGCGGGCAACGAGAATTTCCGCTTCATCAAGCATGACGTGACGGAGTATATCTACATAGATGGCGAGCTGGACGCCATCCTCCACTTCGCCTCGCCAGCCAGCCCCATTGACTATATGCGATACCCCATCCAGACCCTCAAGGTGGGGGCATTGGGGACTCACAAGGCGCTGGGCTTAGCTCGGGCCAAGGGTGCGCGCTTCCTCCTGGCCTCCACCTCCGAGGTCTACGGTGATCCCCTAGTGCACCCCCAGAGGGAGGACTACTGGGGAAACGTCAACCCCATCGGGCCCCGTGGCGTCTACGATGAAGCCAAGCGTTTCGCCGAGGCTATGACCCTGGCCTACCATCGCTATCATGGGGTGGATACCCGGATTGCTCGTATCTTTAATTGTTATGGCCCAAGGATGAGGCTCGACGATGGCCGCGTCATCCCCAACTTCATCGGCCAGGCCCTCCGCGGCGAGCCCCTGACCGTATACGGCGACGGATCGCAGAGCCGCTCCTTCTGCTACGTCAGTGACCTTATAGATGGCGTCTACAAGCTGCTCCTTTCCGATGTGGTCGAGCCGGTTAACCTCGGCAATCCAAGGGAGATGACCATCCTGGAGCTCGCCCATAAGGTCAACGAGATCACAGGCAATACGGCTGGCATCGTCTACAGGCCCCTGCCTCGCGATGACCCGAAGCGCCGCTGCCCCGACATCAGCAGGGCCAGGCGGCTCCTTGGCTGGGAGCCCAAGGTGGACCTCGAGGAGGGGTTGAGAAGGACGATCGAGTGGTTTAAGCAACGGATCTAAATCTGCACGCGGCTGATAGCCAATGCTTCGGTTTCTTGACCATATGCGCTTCGATTGGAATAGCCTTCTCGCGCGGTGGGCCTTGCTTTGCCTCATAGCGATGGCTAGCCTAGCCATCGCCTTACTGCCCTTGACTATAGCCGCAGCCCTCGTCTTGGGCAGCATCGTCTTCCTGATGACTTCGATCCACCCCAAATATGGCCTCTACCTCCTGATCTTCTCCATACCCTTCGCGTCTATAAAGGAGGTCCAAATCGGCCCCGTCACCGTAGGCGCTACGGAGGCCCTGGTGGTCCTGGTGCTCTGCGCCTGGCTGGCGAGGATGATCGCCGCCCGTGAGATAATAATCGCCCAGCCCCCGCTTTCCCTGCCTCTGCTCCTCTTCCTCGGCACCGCCTTTCTCTCCCTGACGGTCACCCTCTCCCTGGCCATGAGCCTGAAGGAAATCCTCAAGTGGTTGTCGCTATGGGGCATTTACCTCTTCGTCGCCAACACCGTTAATGAGCGGCAAGCCAGGCTCATCATCGCTTTGATCATTTTGGCTGGCATCTCCCAGGCCCTGCTTGGCTTCTATCAGTTCTTCGGCCGCGTGGGACCGGAGGGGTTCATCCTCTTCGGGCGGTTCATCCGGGCCTATGGCACCTTCGCCCAGCCTAATCCCTATGGCGGGTATCTGAGCTTGATCCTGCCTTTGGCCTTTAGCCTCTTCGTTCAAGGGACAAGGGATAGGGGATGGGGGATAAG
>CAYQVA010000064.1:0-8675 GCA_964420815.1 uncultured Anaerolineae bacterium | reverse complement strand
CTTTCTGCCGCTTATTATACATGGAAAGGGGATTTACGCAACCCTTCCCTCAATCGCTTTTTTCGCTTATTGGCGCTTCATTGATTTTATGGTAGAATAATGGGGACTCCCTGGAACGAGACTAGCACTTTTGGCAAGAAGGAGCGACGTTTTGGTAAAGAAAAGCGATCTATTCATCATCCTCGTCCTCCTCATCTTACCCCTGCTCTTCTTCTGGCCGGTCATCTTCGGTGGCAGGGTGCTTTTGCCCTTCGATAACCTCTACACCTTTGAGCCCTGGCGATCCTTCGCTTCCCAGTTCGGCATCACCGTCCCCCATAACGGCCTCCTCAGCGACCTGATCCTGGAGAACTACGTCTGGAAGCGCTTCATCGTCGAATCGCTGTGGGCGAGGAGGATTCCCCTCTGGAACCCTTACCTCTTCGCCGGGGTTCCCTTCCTGGCCGCGGGTCAGCACTCGGCCCTCTATCCCCTGAGCGTACTCTTCTACATCCTGCCCGTCGCCAAGGCCTACGGCTACTTCACCGTGCTCCATTTCTTCCTAGCCGGGCTCTTCACGTACCTCTATGCCCGCGTCATCGGCGTCAGCCGCTGGGGGGCTTTCATCTCGGCCATAGCCTACGCCTTCAGCGGCTTCATGGTCACCAGCGTCGTCCACCCCATGATAGTCGCTGCGGCGACGTGGCTGCCGTTACTCTTAACTGCGGTGGAGCTGGTTATAAGAGGGGAGGAGAGGGGGCTGAAGGGACCCACCTCAGACCCTTCAGTCCCCTCTCGCAGAATCATCTACTTGCTCCTCGGCAGCATCGTCATCGCTCTTCAGTTCCTCGCCGGCCACATCGAGCTTTCCTATTACGTCTTGATGGTCACGGGCTTCTACAGCCTCTGCCGGCTGGGGGGCATCTGGTGGGGCAGCCGAGTCAGCCGATTAAGCGGATTAAGCGGATTAAGGGTGGGGCGTTTGGCCCTCTGGCTGGCAGCGATGGTCGTCCTGGGCGCGGGGTTGGCGGCGGTACAGCTCATCCCCCTCTACGAGCTGGTAAGCCGCAGCTTCCGCCAGACCTCGGCCAGCTACGCGGAGGTCGTAGGCTGGGCCTACCCCCTCCGCCAGGTCATCACTTTCCTCGTCCCCGATTTCTTCGGCAACCCCACCCACCACAGCTACTTCGACGTCATCAGCCGGGAGGTCCTGCCGGTGACGCGGGATTTCGCAGGCCATCCTATCGACACCATCTTCTGGGGAATCAAGAATTACGTGGAGGCGGGGAGTTACATGGGCATCCTACCCCTGCTCTTGGCCCTGATCGCCCTCTTGACGAATGGTCTCGCCTGGATGAAGACTATTTGCTCCACAGCGATTAATCGCGGTATCGGCGAGACCATTCGTCACCTGACGAATGGTCTCGCCTGGATGAAGACTATTTGCTCCATAGCGATTAATTGCGGTATCGGCGAGACCATTCGTCACCTGACGAGCCTGCACGCAGCGTGGAGGAGACACTCCATGGGGACGCAAACTGGCGCGCAGGCTTATCACTTGGGACAGCGTAGCAGGTACGTCTGGATCTTCGCCTCCCTCGCCATCATTTCCTTGCTCTTCGTCTTCGGCACGCCCCTCTATGCCATCCTCTACTACCTCCTTCCGGGCTACAGGCAGCTCCACACGCCCTTCCGCTGGGTGTTTCCGTATACGTTCAGCATAGCGGTCTTAGCGGGGCTGGGAATGGATGTTTCGATAAAAAGGGGAAGAAGGGGAATCCCCTCATCCCCCTCTTTGATCGGACTATGTGCTTTATGGGCTGGGGTGCTCGTCCTTCTCGCTTTAGCTATCAGTTACGTGTTTTCTGACTACTCCATCGCCCTGGCCGATCGCTTCTTAGAGCGGGTCGCTAAGGCTCAGGAGGCCTTCGCCAGCGGGCGGATGCTCTACTCATATCAGTTCCGCAACTTCCTCGTCTTCGGGCTCTTCCTCGCTGCAGCGGGGCTGGTGCTCTCCCTCAGCCGTCGTTCGATCCGCTTGCCCAAGCGCCTCGGCAACTGCCTTATTTGGAAACCTTTGGCCATCCTCGTCTTAGTCCTGGATCTTTTCGTCTTCGGCATGGGCTTCAATCCCGCCGCCGATCCCAGGCTCATCGAATTCACGCCCCCCGTCGTGGAGTTCCTCAAGGGAGACACGGAGCTCTACCGTATCGCCAGCTTCGACCGACCGGGGGAGAAGCTCTTCAACCCCAATGTGGGGATGCTCTACGACATCGCCGACATCCGGGGCTACGACTCTATCATCCCCAAGCAGTACGTGGACTTCATGGGCCTGATCGAGAGGCAGGGGGAGCTGCTCTACAATCGCATCGCACCTTTCTATCGAGAAAGCTCCCTCTACTCGCGCCTCCTGGACTTGCTCAACGTCAAGTATGTCCTGACGACACAGGAGATCGTGGATGTCAACTACACCCTCGTCTACGATGGCGAGATAAAAGTTTATCGTAACGACGACTACCTGCCTCGCGCCTTCGTCGTCCATCAGGCCAAGGTTATCCGCGACCGCGAGGAGCTGTTCCGCGAGCTGCAGTTCTTCGATCCGAGGGGGTGCGTCATTCTGGAAGCTGGAAGCTGGAAGCTGGAGGCTGGAGGCCAGCGACCAGCAACCAGCCAACCAGCGGTTATCGCCTCCTACACGCCCAATGAGGTTATCATAAAGGTGGGGCTGAGCGAGCCCGGCTGGCTGGTCCTCGCCGATAGCTACTTCCCCGGATGGAAGGCCTATATAGCCACCGGGGATGGTCATGAGAAGGAGACCCACATCTACAAAGCCAATTATAACTTCCGAGCCGTCTATCTGCCCGCTGGTGAGCACACCGTCCGCTTCAAGTACAGCCCTATGTCCTTCAAGTTGGGCCTCTATGCCAGCTTCCTGGCCGGGGTGGTCGTGTTGATGGGGTTTGGCTATTGGGCCTGGCAGCGCTTCTATCGGGAAGAGGAGGGGGAGACCATCAAGCGCATCGCCAAGAACTCCCTCACCCCCATGGCCACCTCGCTGCTCAACAAGGTCATAGATACCGCCTTCGCCATGCTGATGCTGCGCCTCCTCGGCCCCGCGGGGGCGGGGAGATACGGCTTCGCCGTCGCTATCTGGCTCTTCTTCAGCACCATCACCGACTTCGGGCTGGGGACGCTCCTCACCCGCGAGGTGGCTAAGGATCGGTCGCAGGCCAACCGATACCTGAGCAACACGGCCATCCTGAGGGTCGGCCTCTCCCTCGCCTCCCTGGTGCCCATCATGGCCATTATCGCCATTTACGCTCAGCTCTCCGATCTAACTCTTGACACCGCCCTGGCCATCATACTTTTGACTTTGAGCCTCATTCCCAGCAACATAGCCTCCAGCCTGAGCTACCTCTTCAACGCCTATGAGCGCTTCGAGTACCCGGCGGCCATCGCCGTGGTCACCAAGCTGCTCACCGTATCCATGGGGGTGGTGGTCCTGCTCATCGGCTGGGAGATCGTGGGGCTGGCCGCCACCTCGTTATTGGCGAACATCATCACCGCTGCCATCTTCTACTATCTCGTTCGCGCCACCTTCTTCAAGCCCCGTCTGGAGTTCGAGCCCCCCTTCGCCAGGGATATGGTCAATGAGTCTTACCCCCTGATGCTCAACAACCTCCTCAGCACCCTCTTCTTCCGCAGCGACGTGATGCTCCTCAAGCCGATGCAAGGCGACGCCGTGGTCGGCTGGTATACCACCGCCTACAAGTTCATTGATGCGGTGAACATCATCCCCTCCAGCTTCACCCTGGCCATCTTCCCATTGCTCTCGCGCTACGCTGCTTCGGCCAAGGAGGCCATGGTCAGGGCCTACACCCTCTCCCTGAAGGCCCTGCTGATCGTCGGCTTCCCTCTCACCGTGGGCACGGTCTTCCTCGCCAGGGAGCTGATCCTCATCTTGGGCGGGGTGGAGTACCTTCCCCACTCGGCCATCGCCCTGCGGATCCTGATCTGGTTCCTGCCCTTCAGCTTCATCAATAGTGTGACCCACTACGTCCTCATCGCCCTCAACCAGCAGCGCTTCATCACTAAGAGCTTCGTGGCCGCCGCCGCTTTCAATGTCCTGGCGAATGCTGTCCTCATCCCGCGCTTCAGCTACAGGGCGTCCGCCCTGGTGACCATCCTCTCGGAGATAGTCCTGCTGGTTCCCTTCCATCGCTGTGTGCGCGCCAACCTGGGCAGCGTCCCCCTGGGCGGGCTCCTCTGGAGGCCGGCTTTGGCCTCCCTGCTGATGGGGGGCCTCATGTGGTGTTTGCGCGACGTGAGCCCACTCATAGTCGTGCCGCTGGCGGGGCTGGTCTACGTGGGGGGGCTCATCGTCCTGGGCACCTTCACCGAGGAGGAAAGGGCCTTGCTCAGGCGGCTGCTGCCTTTCAGGCGAGGGAAAGGCTTGATACTGCCCACGTAAGTGAAAGGGGTTGCAGATTGCAAATTGCAGATTGCAAAAACGGATAGAAGCTGCTGTAATCTGCAATCTGCAATCCGCAATCTGCACAATCCGTGCCCAATTGACTTGGCTTACCCTCTGATGGTATAATTAAAGTAGAGCGCCGGGAGGTGCGCGAGGAGAGGGGTTACCTCGGTAAAGCACTTCTTATGGTGACTATGACAAAAACGCTAGAAACCAGAATTTGCTAGAATTAAGGAGAGATTCCCATGTCAACCGTTGCTTATTACGAAGTACTAAGTCAAATTCAACGCCTCACCCCTGCTGACCAACTCCGGCTGTTAGAGGAATTGGCAGCGCTCGTTCGTCGCCAGGTCATGACCCGGCCTCGGCGAAGCATCCTAGAATTGCAAGGGTTAGGCAAAGAGATTTGGTGGGGCATTGATGCTCAAGAATATATAGACCGGGAGCGAGCCTCGTGGAATGGATAGCTGCGTTGCAGGGGAAAGTGGTGGGCCTGGACACTACGCCGCTGATCTACTTCATCGAGGAAAACCCAGCCTACATGAAGATAGTTCGCCCTTTCTTTGAGGCTATGGACCGCAGTGAGTTTAGTGTCGTTACTTCCATTTATAACTCTGCTGGAAGTGCTAGTCCATCCTTTCCGACGCGGGGATACGAAACTGGCCGAGCAATATCGTGACATCCTGCTCAATGCGAAGGGTCTTACCACCATCCTCCTCTCCCAAGGCATTGCTGAGGAAGCCGCACGACTCCGGGCGGCTCATAACATCCGCACGCCTGATGCCATTCAGATGGCCACAGCGATCTACGAAGGGGCTTCGTTCTTCCTGACAAATGATGCTAGTTTGCCCTCCTTGCCAAGGTTAAAGATGTTGGTATTAGACGAATTGGAAAGCGGGTCTCAAAATCCAAGATAGGGCGGGCGAACATTTTCTTAAGGGGCGATCCGGAATAGCGCTGATTTGGAGGTGTGGCCCTTGGCTAAACATGTGTACATCGAAGACATCGCCGCCCATGAGGGCGAGGAGGTTACCCTCAAGGGCTGGTTATACAACAAGACGGATAAGGGGAGGCTCCAATTCCTCCTGGTGCGGGATGGCACGGGGATCATCCAAGCCGTGGCCTTCGAGAAGGACGTGCCGGCCGAGGTCTTCGATGCCGCTAAGGGCGTCACCCAGGAATCATCGCTTATCGTCACCGGCACCGTGCGGGCCGACAAGCGGGCGCCGGGGGGCTACGAGATAGCCGTCAAGGACCTGCAGGTCGTGCAGTTGGCCGAGGATTACCCCATTACCCCTAAGGAGCACGGCATCGGCTTCCTGATGGAACACCGCCACCTCTGGCTGCGCTCCTCGCGCCAGCACGCCATCCTGCGCATCCGCGCCGAGGTCATCCGAGCTATCCGCGACTGGCTCGACTCCCATGGCTTCATCAACGTGGACGCCCCTATCCTCACCCCCTCCTCCTGCGAGGACACCACCACCCTCTTCGAGACCGATTACTTCGGCGATAAGGCCTACCTCACCCAGAGCGGCCAGCTTTATAACGAGGCGGCCATCATGGCCTTCGGCAAGGTCTACTGCTTCGGCCCCACCTTCCGCGCCGAGAAATCCAAGACCCGCCGGCACCTCACGGAGTTCTGGATGGTGGAGCCGGAGATGGCCTACTGCGACCTGGAGGAGTGCATGAGGGTGGAGGAGGAGTTCGTCAGCTATATCGTGCAGACGGTATTGAGGAACCGGGCTGAGGAATTAAGGAGACTGGAGCGGGACACGACCCTCCTGGAGAGGGTGGAGCCACCCTTCCCGCGCATCACCTACGACGAGGCCGTGGAGCTCCTGAAGGAGGAGGGGCTGGAGATCGAATGGGGAGAGGACTTCGGCGCCCCCCACGAGACGGCCCTGGCCGAGCGCTTCGACAAGCCGCTCTTCGTCCACCACTACCCCACCCAGTGCAAGGCCTTCTACATGGAGCCCGAGCCCGATAGGCCCGAGGTGTGCAAGTCGGTGGACCTACTGGCCCCCGAAGGCTACGGCGAGATCATCGGCGGCGGCCAGCGCAGCGCCAGCCTGGAGTATCTGGAACGGCAGGTGGAGAAGCTGGGCATCCCCCGCCAGGCCTACGAGTGGTATTTGGACCTCCGGCGCTACGGCTCCGTGCCCCACTCCGGCTTCGGGCTGGGCGTGGAGCGCACCGTGGCCTGGATCTGCGGCATCCATCACATCCGCGAGACCATCCCCTTCCCCAGGATGCTGGGGAGGATTTATCCGTGATAGAGTGGGGGGTAACGGGTGGACTCGTCACTCGTTAACTCACCACTCATTGACTGGTCGAGTGAAACATGCCGAAAAGATTAATTTCCCCATTAAACGGACTCGAATCGGAGAAGGAGAAAATATGCCAACGCTTGCTCGATTATGACCCAGACATCGTGGAGATCGTTCAATTCGGCTCCTCTGTCTACGCCCCAAGATATGCCAGGGATTTGGACCTGCTGGTTATCACTAGAGAGGAGAAGGGCTACGGCGGGTACCTGGATTGCTTAGATGCGCTGGATCTCCCCTTCAATGTGGACATTAACGTCAAGGAGGTGGGGGGGAAGCTGAAGGAAAGCTTCGCCCTGCAGGTCATGGGCTCCTACGAGATCCTTTACGGAAGCGGCGAGCACCTCGCACAGATGGCTGGCCGATTGAATCCGGACTTCGAAGAGGCTCGGGCCTATCTTAGAGGCGCGAGGAAAGACTTGGAATTGGCCAGGGAAAGCGAGAACGAATATGACAAAGAGATGCGCATTAGAACGGCTTTCAACAATCTGTTCCATGCCGCTAGAACGGCAAGCATGGCTTATCTGGCTACCGAAGAGGCGCGCTGGGGAAGGATTAAAAAGGAACTCCCATCCCCATATAAAGGCCAATTTGAGGGGTTCATAAAGATTTTGCATCTGAAGTACTTCTATGACGGCGCATATCCGGAGGATTTTAAAGCGGAATTCGAGAGATGGCGCAAGCGGGTCGAAGGCTTTGTGGAAGATTTGGAGAGACAGACAAGCGCTTGATGCGAGACACCCTCCAGTATTGCGGTTCCATGACAAGCGGTCACGCGGGTCTGGGTAGAAAGCCGGCAATGAGACAAGCAAGCGTGACCGCTTGTCATCGCTCCGTCTAATGGCCATTAGCCCTGGAGATCTGGGCGGGGACGCCCCTTTGTAGCAGGGGAGAAAGTCGAAAGAGCTTAGGCCGACCTTAGCCGCGGGGCGAAAGGAATGGAGCTTCTCAAGCGGCTGATAAAGCGAGCGAGTGCGCCAAGTGACTTCGCCCCCTCGAAGCTCATCGTCGGGTTGGGGAACCCTGGGCCCGAGCACGCCTTTAACCGGCACAACGTCGGTTTCCAGTGCCTCGACCGCCTCGCACGGGCCCATGGGCTGGAGTTCACCCAGTGGCGCTTCGAGGCATCGCTGGCCTTTGGGGAGATCCGGGGCGTCAAGGTCCTCTTGGCCAAGCCGCTGACCTACATGAACCTGAGCGGCAGGGCAGTCGGCCCTTTGATGCGATGTTATAAGGTGCCAACCGTGGGCCTTTTAGTCATCTACGACGATATGGATTTGCCCCTGGGCAGTATCCGCCTGCGCCAGAGGGGAGGGGCTGGGGGGCACAAGGGCATGCTCTCCATCATTGACTCCTTGGGGACGCAGGACTTCCCCCGCCTGCGGGTGGGTATAGGCCGCCCGCCGGGCAAGATGGACCCCGTTGACTACGTCCTGGGCGACTTCACCCCTGAGGAGAGGCTCATCATCGAGGAGGCCTACGAGAGGGCCATTTCCGCTATAGAATCTTGGCTGACCGAGGGGATAGCGGCAGCGATGAACAGATATAATCCCAGCCCATAACGTCGAAAGGATTGGTGGGCTTTGAAGGTCGCTATAGTCTGTTCCTGGCTCAATCAATACGGCGGGGCGGAGAGGGTCCTGGAGGCCGTCCACGAGATGTTCCCCCAGGCACCCATCTATACCTCCATCTACGAGCCCAAGGCCATGCCGCAGGAGTATCGCTCCTGGGACATACGCACTTCCTTCTTGAATCGCTTGCCCCTCATCAAGCGATACCACCAGCCCTTCCTGCCCCTCTACCCCCTGGCCTTCGAGCAGTTCGACCTGGGGGAGTACGACCTGGTCATCAGCGTGACCAGTGCCTTCGCCCATGGGGTGATCACGCCGCCGAAGACC
>CAYQVA010000063.1:0-8736 GCA_964420815.1 uncultured Anaerolineae bacterium | reverse complement strand
AAAAGAGGTCTTTCTGGGCCGTGGGCACCAGGGAGGTGGTCTACATGGCCATCGGAGCCGCACTCTATGGCGTCCTCTCGTGGGTCTTCAACATCTTCCTGGTGATTCCTGGCACGGCCAACGTAGCCGTCCGCCCTCCAGTGGTCATCCCCCTCTTCTTCGGGGCGGTCTTCGGGCCCTGGGCTGGTTTCTTCTCGGGCCTCGTGGGGAACATCATCGGCGACCTGCTATCCGGCTGGGGCTTCTGGCTGTGGTGGGACATCGGCAACGGGCTGATGGGCCTCTTCGCCGCCTTCGCCCTCTTCTGGGAGAAACGGAACTACATCCTCGCTGAGATATGGGCTGCCATCGGGGTCATCGTCGGCATGGGGCTGGCCTCCATCAGCGAGATGTGGGTCTCCGGGGCGGACATGAGCGCCGTCATCTTCGCCAACTTCATCCCAGCGGCGGCAACCGACCTGGTCAACGGCCTCATCCTGTTGCCTATCTTACTTGCGGCCTACATGGCTGTGGCGGGGAGGACGGGGCGCTAGATGCTGGTGACCTTTAAATACCTGGCCAAGGATACGCCCATCCATCGCCTCGACCCGAGAGCAAAGTTCATCTTCCTGCTGTGTTTCCTCTTCTCGGTAACACAGTTCTGGGACCTGCGCTTGCTCCTTGCCTTCTTCGGGGTGGCGATGGGCTACTACGCCTTGGCCCGGCTCCCTTTCCGTGAGACCAGGCGTGCTTGGTTCTTCATGGTTTTCTTCGCCGTGGTGCTCGTCGGGGTCAACACCCTCTTCGTCCGCGGGGGGAGGCGCTTCGAGACGGAGCACATCCTTTTCCGCCTCCCCCTCCTCTCCCTCCCCATCACCGCCGAGGGGCTGGTCTTCTCAGCGGGCATGATCGCGCGGATGCTCTCCATCGCCGCCATCGCCCTCACCCTCCCCTTCACCATCAACCCCCAACTCTATGGCGTGGCCTTCCGGAGACTGGGCCTGCCAGACCAATTCGCCTTTGCCATGGACCTGGCCTTCCGCTTCGTTCCCACCCTGGCGCGGGACTTCTTCCTCACCCTGGACGCCCAGAGGGCGAGGGGCTACGAGGTGGAGAGGCTGCGGGGAGGGCCCATCGCCCAGATCCGCAAGCTGGCCCCCCTTATCGTGCCAGTGACCATCAATGCCATCGTGGGGGGTGAGGACGTGGTCAACGCCATGGACCTGCGCTGCTTCGGCGTGACTAAGCGCACCTGGCTGCACGAGCTGCGCTACACCCGTTGGGACAAGGCGGTCATCGCCTTCTCCCTGGCCATGCTGGTGGCCTCCACCCTCGCCAACCTCCTTGGCTATGGCGACTTCTGGCTGCCTCCAATAATAGGGGCGAGGTATCCCTGACTGGCTATCTCCAGTAGAGGCAACTTCGGTGAGAGTCTCTCACCATCGAAGCTCTCTTAGGGATGCCTCGCCCCTATTCCAGCACCTTGCGATAGACGTATCTCCCCAGGATACGCAGAGTAGCCAGGGTGGGGGCGGCCAGGAAGACGCCCAGGATGCCGGCTAAGTCGGCCCCAGCGACCACGCCGAGGAAGACCACTAAGGGGTGTAAGTTTAGTCTCCTCCCTATGATCCGCGGCGTCAGATAGTTGTTCTCCACTTGCTGAATGAGTGTGTATACACCTGCCACTAGAAGGGCGAACCAAATGTTGGAGAGGGGCAGGTAAGTTGAGCCCCTGAAGAGGGCGATGACCACAGCCGGGATGGCGGCTATCAGGGGGCCGATGCTAGGGATGGTCTCCAGGAGGCCAGCCAGCATCCCCAATAACAGGGAGCTTTTCATCCCCAGGATTTCCATACTCACCCCCACCATTATTCCCACCACCAGGCAGAGGATGATCTGCCCCCTCAGGAAGGCGTTCCAGACGTCGTTTATCTCCCGCCCCAATTCGCTTATCTCCTCTTGATAGCCATTAGGGATGAGGGCATCAAAGCTTCGCCCGATCTTCTCCGCGTCTTTGAGCAGGTAGAAAGAGACGACGATAATGAAAGTGAGCCAGAAGAGGCTGGAGGCCAGGCCGCGGAGGACGCTTATCGTCCCCGAGACCAAACCGGAGAGGACGGCCTCCAAGGCCCCGCGCACCTGATCGTAGAGGGTGAAGAGGTCTACAGGGAAGCCGAAAACGTCAATCGTGCGGTAGTCGGCAATGAGCCCTTTGATGGCCTCCGAGATGCCCTGGATGTCCACGTCAATGGCGGTGATCTGCTGGACGAAGGGGGGGACGAGGAGGGCGAGCACGAGCCCCAGGGCGAGGATCAGGGCCAGGTAGACGGCGCTAACGGCGAATGTGCGCGAACGCTTTGCTTTAGCAGCGATGAACTCGACGGCAGGATTAAGGACATAGGCTAAGAGGATGGTGAGGATAATGGGGGGGAGAACCTGGCGAACACGATAGAGGATGATGGCGCCACCTATCGCTGTGGCGGTGACTACCCATCGCTTCGTTGCGTCGCTCCACCTTCTGGACATGATGCCTATGGTCTCCTCAGAGGGGTGAAAAGGGTTCTGACAGGCAGGGATCGCCCGCCAGAACCCTCAAAATCATGCGCGATTTCAGGTTAGGTGCAAGCCCCCGACCGTTTTTATCTCTTTCGACGGCGGAGGCGATAGATATCGCCGATAGTGGGCTCCTTCCCCCGGCTTGAGGGCGATTTGGCACGGCCCCATCGCCTCCTATCTTTCCGCCTCGCTTCCTCAGCCGTCCAGCCCTCCAGAACAGCCTGCCGAGAGAGCTTTATCTTCCCCTCCCTGTCTATGTCAATGACCATGACCATTATCTCATCGCCAACGCGAACCACGTCCCTTACGCTGGGCACCCGATAGTCGGCCAGTTGGGAGATGTGGACCAGGCCCTCCTGGCCAGGAAGGATCTCCACAAAGGCCCCGTAGTCGGTGATGCGCACCACCCTGCCCGTGTATATCTTGCCTACCTCCGGTTCCTCGGTCAGCTCCCGGATCATCCGGATGGCCCTCTCGCTGCTGGCGCTATCGGTGGAGGCCACGTAGACGGTGCCATCATCCTCAACATCTATCTTGACCCCCGTCTCCTCGATGATGTGGCGGATATGCTTGCCGCCGGGGCCGATAAGGTCACCGATCTTCTCCGGGTCGATCTTGAGGATGGTGATGCGTGGTGCGTAGGGGGAGAGCTCCGGCCGCGGCTCACTGATGGTCTCCCGCATCCTATCCAGGATGAATAGGCGTGCCTCTCTAGCTTGGGCCAAGGCCTCCCTCAGGATTTCGTAACTGATGCCCTTGATCTTGATGTCCATTTGCAAGGCGGTGATGCCTTTAGCCGTGCCAGCCACCTTAAAGTCCATGTCGCCGCAGGCATCCTCTATCCCCTGGATGTCGGTGAGGATGACGTGCTTATCGCCCTCCTTCACCAGCCCCATGGCGACCCCCGCCACCGGTGCCTTGATGGGCACGCCAGTATCCATGAGGGCCAGGCTGCCAGCACAGACGCTGGCCATGGAGGTGGAGCCGTTGGAGGAGAGCACCTCGGAGACGAGGCGGATGGTGTAGGGGAATTCCTCCTCGCTGGGGAGCAAGGGGCGCAAGGCGGTTTCTGCCAAAGCTCCATGGCCGATCTCTCGGCGTTTAGGCCCCCGCAAGGGCCAGGTCTCGCCGGTGCTGAAGGGCGGGAAGTTGTAATGGTGCATGAAGCGCTTGACTTCCTCCGGACTCAAGCCGTTCAGTCTCTGCTCATCGCTGACCGTGCCTAAAGTGGCAATGGTCAAAACCTGGGTTTCGCCCCGGGTGAAGAGGCCGGAGCCGTGGGCGCGTGGAGAGAGACCTATCTCGCAGGATATGGGGCGGATTTCGGTTAGGCCGCGCCCATCGGGGCGTATCCCCTGCTGCAGGATAAGTGACCGCACCTCCTGGCGAACGCATTCGTGGAAGGCCTCAGCGATGTCATGCTCCTCATACCCCTCGCCCAGTTGGGCTATCAGGTCATTGCGCAGGGCATTCAGGGCCTCGTCGCGTTCCGCCTTGGTGGTGGCATGTCCCAACAGCGCTTTCAACCGGCCGTCCAGCCGCTCGCGAACGGCAGCGCGCACCTCCTCGTCAACCTGATGGACGGTGTACTCCAACTTTGGCTTGCCGATCTCCTCGGCCATCTCCACCTGCACGCGGATGACGTCCTGCATGGCCTCATGGCCGGCCTCGATGGCCTCCACAATTAGATCCTCAGATACCTCCCTGGCCCCTGCCTCCACCATTATCACCGCATCGGCCGTACCGGCCAATCGCAGGTCTAGGATGCTATCCTCCATCTGAGGGATGGTGGGGTTGAAGACGAGCTTGCCGTTGATATACCCCACCCTAACCGCGCCGATGGGGCCTTCGAAGGGGATGTCGGAGATGGTGAGGGCTGCTGAGGCGCCGATGATGGAGGGGATGTCCAGGTGATTCTCCTGGTCGGCGGAGAGGGAAGTGATGACTACCTGGACGTCATTGCGAAACCCCTTGGGGAATAAGGGACGCAGGGGACGGTCTACGAGGCGACAGAGGAGGATGGCTGCCTCGCTGGGACGGCCTTCCCGGCGGAAGAATCCGCCTGGGATCTTGCCGGCGGCATAGAGTCGCTCTTCGTAATCAATGGTGAGGGGAAAGAAGTCAACCCCTTCTCGGGGCTCCTTCGAGGCTGTGGCTGTGGCCAAGATTATGGTATCGCCGGAGCGCACGGTAACGGCGCCGCCAGCCTGGCCGGCCAGCTTCCCCGTCTCGATGCTAATGGAATGCTCTCCAATAGCAGCAGTGAATATATGTGGTGACATAAAATCCTTCCCTCCTAATCCCGGTCGGGATTGGAGGTCAGGGACTGGGGAGTGAGTCAAACCCCAATGACCAATTACCAATGACCAAACGCGCATCCGGGCGATTTTGGGATTTGGTCATTGGCCCATTGGTCATTGTTTTGGCGCACTCCCCAATTCCTAGGCCTCCAATGCCCGACCGCCTTCGCTATGTTATTTGCGCAGGCCCAACCGCGCTACGATCTCCCTGTAGCGCTCCGGATCCTTCTTGCTCAGGTATGCGAGATGGCGCCTGCGCTGTCCAACCATCTTGAGAAGCCCGCGACGGGAGTGGTGGTCGTGCTTATGGACCTTCAGGTGTTCGACCAGTTGGTTGATCCTGCTAGTCAAAAGCGCGATCTGCACCTCCGGCGAGCCGGTATCATTGGGGTGGACGTGATATTGTTGGATGATAGCCTCCTTCTCAGCTTTCTTCAGCGGCATTGTTATGCTCCTTTGACTAGTGTTTTCATTGATATTATACCACATTTCAATAGGACGCGCAAGTAAGTATACCCACTGCCTAGGAGCGTCGATTTTAGCTGTCAAGGGGCGTCCACGCCCTGTCTGTGGTCGGTTGTGGCCCAGAGAAGTGGGGCGGGGACGCCCTTTTGTAGCTTGATAGCTCTAAAACCGACGCTCCTGACCCATTGCCTTTTTAAGTCGTTGCAAATTATGGTATACTAAATATCGAGAGTGTCGCGCTGCTGCGGTCGCAAAGATAAAGGGGCGAAGATAGTGCGAATTGACTATTTCTTTCCCGGCAAAGTAGCCGATGCTGGCCCTCTGGCTCGATACGGCCAGCCCATACCCGCCGATGTCATCGCTGCCTACATCGCAGCCTACACCAGAGATGGCGAGATGGTCCTCGATCCCTTCTGCCTGACCGGGACGACGGTGCGTGAGGCAGCCAAAGCAGGCAGAAGGGCCATCGCCATCAGCTTCAATCCCATTAATGTCCTGGCGGCGAGGGTGGCCTTAAATCCCCCTCCCGCACGGGAGCTTGACGCCGCCACGGCCCGCCTGGGCAATGCCCTGAAGCTGGGGGTCCCCCTCCGAGAACACCTCAACCAGCTCTACAGCACTATCTGCCCCCATTGTCAGCAGCCAGTCGTCGCCGATTACTTCGTCTGGGACCGTGAGGCTGGGGAGCCCATCGAGAAGCACTATTATTGCCAAACCTGCGCCACCGAGCGTTTGGAAGCGGTAGATCGTTCAGACATCGAAGCCTCGGCGAGGGTAGAGAGGCAGGGCTTCCATTACTGGTATGTCCTCGAAAGGTTCGCCCCCGCCATGGACGAGAGCCGAGCCTTGGCCCGCAAACTGCTGGACCTCTACACCCCCCGTAACCTCTATGCCCTGGCAAACCTTTTGATAAAGATCGAGACCCTCTTCCTCGACTCCCCTCTCCAGGAAGCATTGCAGTTGATCCTCCTCCGTTGCCTTGACCTCTGCAGCAGCCTCTATGCCTCCCCCGAGGAGCAGACCCCTCCCCAGCGCCTTCGCCCACCGCCCAAATTCATCGAGCTCAACGTCTGGCAGGCTTTCGAGAAGGCTTATCAGGAGGTGCGACAGTTGTCGCCTTACCTTGATGACGAATTGTCTCGCGGTGGAGAGACAACCGACAACAGGCGCCGAGAGCGAGACAATTCGTCAGATGACGAATTGTCTCGCGGTGGAGAGACAACCGACAATAAGCGCCGAGAGCGAGACAATTCGTCAGAAGTGAGGCTAGCCAGGAGCTTTAAGGAGATGGCCGAGCCTGATCTCCCCCCCGAGCGGATGCCTAATGCCCTGGTAGCATGCATGTCGGTACGGCAGCTGGCTAAGCGCTTGCCCCCTGAAGCTATCAGCCTGATCATCGCCACCCCGCCGCGCCTCGATCGGCTATCCTTGAGCCTCTCATACCTCTGGAGCGGCTGGCTCTTCGGCAGGAAGGCAGCGGCTGCCCTGAGACCGCTGCTCAGACGAAGGCCAGCCGGTTGGTCGTGGTATATGAAGGCGATGAGGGCTACCTTCCGATCTCTTTATAGCCTACTCCGCCCCCAGGGGCATCTGGTGCTCATCTTCACCACTGAGGAGCTGGCCTACTGCGATGCCCTGATCCTGGCGGCCATCGGCGCTGGCCTGAAGCTGGAGAGCATCCTTTACCAGCCCAGCGAGATAGCCGCACCCAAGGAGCCCCTGGTCGGCACCGAGGGGGAATATCGTCTCTGCTTCGTCAAGGATATAACCGCCCCTCCGCCCTCACCAATTGATGTTGAGAGTCTCGCCGCCGAGATAGAGGAGCAGGCCCTGGAGGCGGCGCGAGGGGTATTGAAGCAACGGGGAGAGCCCCTCGTCTTCAACTGGCTGCACAATGCCGTCTACCAGAGGCTGGGCAGCGAGGGCCTCCTGCAAAAGGTTATGGCCATTGGCGATGAGATCTCGCCCCTTGACTTCATAACCGAGCAGATTGCCTCAGCGCTGAAAAGGGGATTGACGGAGGATCTGGTGGGTTTTGATGACACGCTCGCTCACCTTAAAGAGCGAGTGAGCCCATCAGAGGAGGGCGAAGAGGAGCACCTACCTCTCCTCTGGTGGTTGAGGGAGCCAGGCTTCCCCCCTGAACCCCTCGGCGACCGCGTGGAGAAGGCGGTCCATCAAGCCCTGAGCGATACACCATCGCTGAACTCCTCGGCGATATACCCCCTCTTCCCAGGCCTGCTCACCCCGGAGATGGGATGGGTCGAGGAGTGCCTGGCCTCCTATGGCGAAGAAGGCCCTCCTGGTCATTGGCGATTGCGGAGGGGAGATCAGAGGGAACGAAGGGAATCTGAGCGGACCCGGATGATGGCTCACCTGGTCGAATTGGGGCGGCGGCTGGGCTTCCAGGTCTGGGTCGGCTCCCATCAGCAGGAGCGACCATATAGGGGTGGGAAGCTGGGCGACATCCTGCGCGCCGGGGGCTTCGATGCGGGGGCCCTGAACCTGGCCGATGTTATCTGGCATGAGAAGGGGCAGGCGAGCCACGTCTTCATCGTCCAGTGGATGGCGACGCTGAAGGGCATCCTTCTCATCAACAGGGCATTAGAGGGGCTTGATAGTGCCACCCCCGACTTGGTTCCCATCGTCGTCATCCCCGAGGAGCGGGTGGCCCTGGTGCGGTTTAAGGCCAAGCGTTCGCCCCTGTTCCGGAGGGCCATTGCGGAGGGCGATTGGAAGTTCATCAAATACACTTCCCTGCGCCGTATCATCCAGGAGGCCGAGGTTGACCGGCATGATTTGAAGAGGATCATTGGTTTGGAGCCCATCATCGAGAAGCCGAGGGCACAATTGCCTCTCTTCTGAGCCTGGGTGGGCCTTCAAATGAGACTGACCAGGATACTCCCTCACAGCGTGAAATCGGAGGATTTCGCGCTCCCTATAACCCTCAACTGGAGAAGAGGGGTTGCGAGGCCGCCGAAGGGGCCTCGCAACCCCTTTCCCTTTGATGCTCCTTCCCTTGAGGGGGGTTATGCGTGCTTGCCTGGAATCTCTTTCGATGGTATAATTTTATGATGCCACCATCCTGAAGGGTGATCTTATGGCTCAAGACAAGATAATCATCCGCGGAGCGCGGGAACATAACCTCAAGAACATAGACGTGGAGATTCCGCGGGATAAGCTCGTAGTTATCACGGGCATCTCCGGCAGCGGGAAAAGCAGCCTCGCCTTCGACACCATCTACGCCGAGGGGCAGCGCCGCTACGTCGAATCCCTCTCCGCCTACGCCCGCCAGTTCCTGGGCCAGATGGAGAAACCAGACGTTGACCACATCGAGGGGCTATCCCCAGCCATTTCCATTGATCAGAGGGGGGCCAGCCGCAACCCCCGCTCCACCGTGGGCACGGTGACGGAGATTTACGACTATCTGCGCCTC
>CAYQVA010000062.1:0-8757 GCA_964420815.1 uncultured Anaerolineae bacterium | reverse complement strand
GCTCCCCTCTTCCAGAAGGATGGCCGCTTGGGGGGATCGAACCTCGAAATGCGAGGATGAGCCGAGCGGCTCGGCCACACCCACGCGGATCCTGCCGCCCCCCTCCTCGATGACTACGGTATCAGGCCTGGGGCTGAGCCCGAACTTGGGCGACCTCATCCTCACCAGGGTGACCCTGGTTTCGGGGAAGAGGGTGATGGTGCTGTTCTCGAAGAGGGTCAGGATGGCCCGTGAGGTGCCATTCGTCTCGATAGTGCTCCCCTCCGAGACCTTCATCGTATCAGTGACGCCGCTGGGCCTTCCGGCATTCTGCTCCCAGACCAGGACAGTGCCGTTGATGACCTCGAGGGTCGCCTCGCGGGCATCGGTGGCGTTAATGATGTACCAGCGGATGCTCCAAGGAACCAGCACCGCTAGGGCACAAAATATAGCGAAGGCGATCAGAAGGATCGTCCAGGCTAGCCTCTCAGGATGTCTTCTCATTAAAACCTCACGTCAAAGTATTTGAACTCGCCGCTGTAGTCCTCCCATTGGACGTCAACCCTATCCACGATGGCTGAACGGGGCCCTACCCTCAGAGCCCCTAGAAACCTCCTCACGGAGTCCTCCTCACCCTCGGCCACCACCTCCACTGTGCCATCCCAGCGGTTGCGGACGTAGCCCGTCAACCCTAACTCGCTGGCGCGGAGCTGGGCAAAGAAACGAAAACCGACCCCTTGGACGCGCCCATGGATAATGGCTGAGAGACGCACCTTCTTTGCCACAGGTCACACCTCCCAGAGCCATATCAGCCGTGGCCTCCGCTCGTCCAGGCGATGCAACCCAGCTTCATGGGCCAAGCGAACCGCCTCTTCGTACTCCTCGGCGGTGATGCGGCGATCGAAGGGGGGGAGCTCGTGGGCCTTATAGCAGGGCCTGTATTGCGCCATCAC
This sequence comes from uncultured Anaerolineae bacterium, assembly GCA_964420815.1. GTDB lineage: Bacteria > Chloroflexota > Anaerolineae > CAYQVA01 > CAYQVA01 > CAYQVA01. The sequence goes on along the minus strand of CAYQVA010000062.1, from coordinate 7,825 downwards.
GTTGAGATAGGTATTCTTGGACACCTCATCGGCAAGGAACCTGACTATCTCCGCCGTCCCTGCCAGCCCCTCGGGCAGGACCAGGTGGCGCACCAGAAGGCCGCGCAGGGCGATCCCCCTCTCGTCCAGGACCAGGTCCCCCACCTGGCGGTGCATCTCCTTCACGGCGGCTTGGTTGACGGCGGGGTAGTTTTCGACCTTCGAGTACTTGCGGGCGATCTCAGCATCGGAGTACTTCATGTCGGGCATGTAGATGTCCACAACTCCATCCAGAAGTTGGAGCGTCTTCAGGGAGTCGTAGCCGCCAGTGTTGTAGACCAGGGGGAGGCGGAGGCCGGCTTCGGCGGCGATGAGCACCGCCGCCAGGATTTGGGGAACCACATGGGTTGGGCTGACGAGGTTGATGTTGTGGCAGCCCATGGCCTGGAGCCTGAGCATCATGGCCGCTATCTCCTCCGGCTCGCACTCCCGCCCGTGGCCCAGTTGACTTATCTCGTAGTTCTGGCAGTACTGGCACTTGAGGTTGCACCAGGAGAAGAAGATAGTGCCCGAGCCATGCAGGCCCACCAGAGGGTCTTCCTCGCCGAAGTGGGGGTTATAGCTGGAGACGACGGCGCGCTCCCCCGTGCGGCAGACGGCGCCCTTGGCGCTTTCCCTGCGGTTGACGCCGCACTCCCTGGGGCAGATGTCGCAGGCCTCCAGGCGCCTATATGCCTCCCTGACCCGCTCCTTCAGCTCGCCGGAGCGGAGGAGTTTGAGATATGCGGGTTCGAATCTCTCCATCAGCTCCTTGCTTCCTCTTTAGCTGTCTGCTGTAAGCGCCCCCAAAGCGTCGTCACCTCTACTCCCAGGGCTCTTGCGTGCCGCTCCACATAGCCCTCGTCGAAGTCGGCTTTCAAAGTTGGGTCTTCACCCAGATAAACGAAGACCAAGATTCTGTAGATATCCTCCTCATGTCGGCGCGAACGGCTTTCCACCCAAGCCATCAGCTTGCCTACAATGACATCCTCCGGACGTGCAAACCACGCCTCGAATCGCGCCCCGCTTGGATCCTCAATGGTGCGTCGGAGCCGGCGGGCCAGAGCCTCACGATAGCGCGGGTCCATAGTCAGCGGGACCAAGTCCACCTTCTGTCCGCGCTCCGTATCAATCAGGTTAAACAAGATTCCATGGCGAACGGAGTCACGCATCTGCTGAGGGCCAGCATAATAGCGCGGGGGTGGATAGCGATCGGCTAGGGCTCGAATGTGAGCCTCCTTGAGGTCCACGACGATGTCAATGTCGTAGGTCACCCTGGCACTGCCGTAAGCTGCTGCGGCGAAACCGCCGATGATCATGTATGGCGCACCGATCTCTTCCAATGTCTGTAAGACGTCGAAGTAAAAGCTGGGGATAGCTTCCCGCTCACTCATTGGGGCTCACTTCTTTCAATACCAGCAGATTGATCTCCCGCTGTGAGAGGTGCGGATATTGGCGGCGCAATCGTCCTCGGACGATGCTCATGGCCAGGGCCTGGGCCTCCAGCATGGTGCGCAATCGCTTCGCTACTGGCACCCGCGCCAGCAGCCGCAATTGCTCAAGGTCCAAAGGGCCCCAGGGTCTCTCCCTTGTTTCTGTCATCGCATATTCCATTAGCCCCTACGTCCAGGCTTTCTTCACTTACCACCTATTGGCAGGCGCCGAACTCGCACTCGGCCCCGATCGAAGACAACGATGCTGCCTTCCCTTAGAAGCCACTCAAGTTGAGGTAAATTCGTGAGCAGCAAAGCAACCTGACTCACTGGCCGGTGCCAACCGCTCAGAAATTTCCGGCATCCCCAGATGGTTTCTACGTCGGCAAGTTGAATCTTGCGATCCCGACTGATCAAGGGCAGACCCAGGTGTAAGGCTGTAGCAGCAATGATGCGATCTGGCAGATCAGGAACCTGAGCCCGATCCACCTGCCTCATAGCCTGAGCGATATATCGGTCAAAAGGGATATCAACCAAGAGAGCTTCTGGGCTTTCAAACGTGGCCAGCAGACGATCTAAAGCATCTGGGTCTATCCGTCCCTTTCAATGAGATAGACCATCTCCGCCAGCGTGATAGATGAACAGCCGATTTGATCACCGGCGGCAGTGGTTTCCTCGATGAACATCCGCGCTGCCTCTGAGAGCCGCTTATCAGCGAAGATATACCAAATCACTGTGTGAGTGTCGGCAATGGCCCGAAGCATCAGATGTCCTCCCGAGGGAAGCTAGCCCACGCCTCACGCCGGGCTTCGTCAATCTCCTCAGCTGAAGGAGCTGTTCCTAAGTCGGCGCAGAGACCCCACAGAGAGCGACGCCTCTTGGGTTGGGCTGCTAACAACTCTCGCTCAATCTCGGGGGCCAAGCGCTCGATGAGACGCACTTTGTCTGGTGTTGTCAGTTGCTTTGCCAGGGTTAGTACCTCTTCCAAAGTTACTGCCTTGTTCACAACTCACTTCCTTTGTAAAATTGCCGGTCTCAAACTTTGATCAGCGGGAGTTCACGCTCCTGAAGCGCCTCAGCGGCATACCGCAGGGCTTCCTGGATATCCTCCAATGTCAGGTCAGGGTATGCTTCCAGGATTTCTGCCTCTGTCATGCCCTCAGCGACCATGCTTACTACCGTAGCTACCGGGATACGCAGGCCCCTAATGCAGGGCACACCCCCCATCTGATGGGGATCAACCGTGATTCTAGTGAATCTCATGAGAGCCTCCTCTAGCTTCGCACATGGCTACAGCGGCATGGAGAGCATCCTCCATCGCTCTGGGCATTCAGCGAAGACGGAGGGTCATCGCAGCCTCTTTCCCTTTGACTTGATCTCCCAGGCCAGCGGGTGCTCATCGCGGAATTGCTCGGGACGGAAGCGAACTGGCTCAATCCGAGGGTCGCTACGCAGTAAAGCCCCCACGATTTTCCGGTGATCTTCCAGCCAGTTGCCGGTAAAATCCTCCGAGATCAGAGCGACATCAATGTCGCTGTCAGGACGGGCTGTCCCCTGAGCATGAGAACCATACAGGTAGGCCGCCATCAGGCGAAGGCCTGAGCCTTCGACCTCCTCCAAGAAGTGATTAACCGCTTTCAGGATGTCACCATCTTCTCGATCCATGCCCCAAACTCCTTGATCTCCTTCAGTTCAGCCGCGCAGAACTCCTGTGTACATTGCCGTTTGAATTGCAGCTCCATGTCCGGATAGCGCGTCTTGGTAGCATACTCAGTCACACGGGTAAGAAAGGCAAGCTGTTCGGTGCTCAGCTCAAGGCCAACCCTCTCCGCTAGGTAACGCAAGTTGTGGCTGATGGGCGCATGTACGCCGGTTGCCCGCACCACCTGCGCCTTTAACACCTTCTCCAGGTAGAGGTGAGCGAAGAAGAGCGCATGGGTGTAGTCGCCACTCTGAAAGAGGTGCTCAGCGGCTGTCAAATCGTCGGCTGCGGTTGCAAGCCAGTACCGAACAACTTCTTCAACATCCATGAGATCGATCCACCTTGCTCTTCGGTCATTGGAGAATTCTTTTTAACTTCCGCAGCGCACCGCTGTATCTCCTCGCTCTTGGCACAGGAATGAGGGCAACGTAGATGAAGGTCCGGAAGGCAGCCAAAGGCACCACGCCCACCAGATGTGCGATGAAGCCCAACCCGATCACGCTTGCTTTGCTCGATACAGCTCGTACTCCGCCCCTCACCAGTTCACCGGCACCTTCCTGATCCGCCAGCGGTTGTCCCGGTATTGCACGTACTTGTTTTTCCGACCAAACTCGTAGAGCTGGCGCGTGACCTCCACGTCTTGTCGGCAATACTCGAAGAGCTCCTCCATCCTCCCCTGCCGCCACCAGCGGATGGCTTGCAATCCATCGGCCAACTTGGTGACCCCCAAGGTGGCACTGGCCAGGGCATTGAGGCTCAGCCGAAAGCCCAGCCGCCGATAGAGGTCGTCCATGATGTCCAGCGTCGGGAGACGCCACAGGGGGTAGTCCGTATAGGCCCTCAGCACCTCGTAGTCGAAGCGCAGCAGGTTGAAGCCGACCACCAGGTCGGCCGCCTTTAGCTCCTCGATGAGGTCGGCCACGTTCTCCTCAGTGTAGTGGTGATACTCGCCGTCGGCGGTTGAGTAGGTCACAGCCACCGAGAGGCCGAGGTGCCTCATGTTATGCCGCCCACCCACCTCGGCGAAGCTCCGCTGGGTCTCCAGGTCGAAAAAGACGATGTTCTTCACCCCCCCCGCTCCTTCCCAGCGAAGGCTATAGGTCCAGGAGGTCTTCATCTTCATCTTCCTCGATGTCGAGCAAGAATATGTCGAAGGAGTCGCTGAAGAACTCCAGCTCAGCCAGGGCGTCCTCCGCCACTTCGCGCAGGAACTCGTCATCGCTCTCACAGCAAAACTGGAGGGCCTGACGTGCCTCCTCCCCGCCGATCTGCCCCAGGGCCCAGATGGCCGCCTCCTGGACCTGCCGGTCGGGGTCGCCAATGAGGTGGATCAGCTTCGGCACCGCCTCCGCGTTCTCCAGCTCGCCGCAGGCCCTGGCCGCCTCGAAGCGCATCTCAGGGTTGGGGCTCTCTAGCTCGGCCATGACTATCTCGTTCCAGTAGGGGTCAGCGTTGCGTCCCATGGCGAAGACGGCGCTGATGCGCATCTTCTCCTCGGCATCGCAGTAAGCGGCCTCGATGATCCCCTTCACCTCCTCATCGCCGAAGAAGGAGATGGCCTCCACCGCCCGCCTCCGCACCTCCATAGCCTCCTCAGGATCGCGGATGACCCCCAGCAGCGCCCCCCTGACGATGCCCTTGAACCGTTCGTCCAGCTCCTCCAACTCCGCTAGCCAGGCGAACCGGCCCAGGGCGATAGCCGCCTGAGCCCGCACCAGCACCGATGGGTCCCCCTTGAGCATGCCCACCAGGGGGTCAATGAGGGCCACATCCTCATCCTCCCACAAGCCATCAATGGCCTTAGCCCTCACCTCCTCGTCCTCATCGGTCAGGCAGAAGCGGAAGATGGGGCCGAAGTCCACCTCGAAGCTCGCCTCGGTTATCTCCACCAGGGAGCGGATTATGCGGCGGCGACGCTCGACCCCTATCTTCGGCCACCTCTTGATGAAGGCCTCCATCTCAGCATCCGTAGCCTTTGACAGGATGTAGAGGCTGGTGATGGAAAAGGGGCTTTGGCTATCGCCGATGCTCTCAAGGAATTCCTCGAAACTCGAAAACATTTTCTCCTCCTACAAACGCCCTGAAAGGATGAGGAGGCCAACGGCCAGGAAAAGGATGCCGCTGGCCTTACGCATGTAGGCTTCTTGGACCACCCTAATCAGAGCATCACCGCAGAGCACACCCATGAGGGTGACCACGGCCAAGGCCAGCACCGCCCCGAGGAAGACGCCAAGGGCGAGCGCGACTTTACAGCCATGGCTATGGCCGCCAACTGCGTCTTATCCCCCAGCTCTGCCAAGGCGACTAAGCCGAAGGTGGTAATAAAGGCCTTCCAATCCACATTCATCCCCCTTAATCCCTATTCATTTCAGGATCCGCAGGATATCAAAGTAAGAGATCACGAACATTAAGCCGATGAGGATGGTCATGCCTATCAGGTGAATGAGAGCCTCCTTCCGGGGGTCAACCTTTCTCCCCCCGCGCAGGGCTTCTAAGATGACGAAGAGTAATCGCCCCCCATCCAGGCCAGGGAAAGGGAAAAGGTTGATGATTGCCAGGCCCAGGCTAAGGGCAGCGGTGAATAATGCCAGAGTAGTGGGGCCCGTTTTCGCCATCTCGCCCATGGTTTGGACTATCCCAATGGGGCCAAGAACGCTATCGGAGGAGACGGTGCCCCTGATTAAGCCAGCCAAGGTGATAGGGATGCTGACCATCACCAGGAGCATCTGAGCACAAGCCTTGCTCACGGCATCCAGGGGGGATAGTCGAAAGGAGAGCCCCAGTGTTTCCTGCCCCGTCAAGTCATCAGGAACCTGGAGGGTGATAGGGTCGAGGAGCCTGCCTTCCCGCCCCAGCCTCACGCCGATGCGCCACCCTTTTCTGGAGGCGATATATTCCGCCAGCTCCCGCTCATCGGCGATCTGCTCCCCTCCCATATCCAAGATGATGTCGCCTGGCCTGATACCCGCTTGAGCTGCTGCAGAGCCAGGGGCCACGCCGGTCACCTTGATCCCCCTCAGCGTCTCCAGGAAAACGCCTATGGGCCCTTCCCCCTGGGGCGGTTTCTCTCGTGGGATAAGCTCGATCGTGCGCCGCAGCCCGCCATATCCCTCCACGAGGATGCGCACCTCCCTTCCCACATTGAGCTGGAGTAGCCGCCGCAGCTCGAGGTAGCGATTCTCCACCACCTCATCGTTGATAGCCACGATGAGGTCGCCCTTACGGATGCCCGCCTTAGCTGCAGGGGAATCGGGGACGACCTTAATGACCCTAGTGGTGGCCATAAGGGCATAAGAAGGGGTGAGGAAGGCAACGCCGAAGAGGAGGACGAAGGCCAGGAGGACGTTCAGGATCGGGCCAGCAGCGAGGGTGATGGCCCGCGTCCCCATGCCCTTGTTGACAAAGCTATCCGGATGGGTGGGGTCCTCCTCGCCCAGCATGCGCACGAAGGCGCCGAAGGGGATGGCGTTGATGGTATACTCGGTATCGCCCCGCTTCGCGATCGTTAACAGGCGCGGCGGATAGCCAAAGCCGAACTCTTGGACCCTGATCCCAGCCCTCTTGGCCGCCACAAAGTGCCCAAGCTCGTGGATGAAGGCCAGTAGGCTGATAAGAAGCACGGAAAGGAGGAAAGTCGTCATCCGTCAATCCCTTCGAAGATGTAGTTTCTCTCGAGTCGGCTTCCTTGAAAGCTTGTTCCCACATCGGCCCTGGACGAGATTTACTACTAGGTGGTGACGAACCTTCTCCGGCATCGGCTTCTAGCCGCTCTCACCTTTAAGCCGGAGAAGGTTCGTCAGGAAGCGAGCTTTCAACCAGCCGTTCCTACCTTTAAACGGGAGAAGGTTCATCACCACTCGCTTTAATTATACCCCCTTGCAGCGTCTGTGACAAGTGGACGCCCTTGGCTTAGGGCAGTGCAACAGGGTGCCCTCCTCGATGCCCAGATCCAGCAGCGCCCTCTCGATGAGGCCCGGGCGCATACCCGAGATCAGCCGAACGGTGAGCAAGGGCTGACTACAAACCAGGTCATACATCGTCCTGATCTTGGCCAGCATCCCTCCGGTCACATCAACGCCATAAGAGCCAGTTAACACTCCCTCCACCCAGGCGAAGTTGGCTGGGGAGATTTCCTCGATCAAGCGCGCCTCCGGGTCCTGCAGGGGGTCAGCGGTGAAGACGCCGTCCACTATGCCTGCCAGGATCATGCGATTTGGCTCCAACCGGCGGGCCAGGTAAGCGAAGATCTGCTCCGTGGAGATGATGGTGCAGCCCCGGATTTCGTCCAGGGCCACGTCGCCATAGACCATGGGGACGAGGTGGTGGGAAAGCACCTCCCGGATGGGCCCTATCTCCAGGCGGATCAGTTCGCCGGCGCGACAGAGGGCCGATGCAGAGGGCTGGAAGGAGACGACCGGGATGCCCTCCTGGAGGAAGATGTCCGTCACCAGGCGATTCAGTTGGGCAGCTGCGGCGGCCGTCGCAGCATAGCCCCACCAGCCCTCCTGGTCGTGGGCTCCCTCCCGCGTGCCGTAGCGCTGGGCGACGAAGTGGCCGAAGGAGCCGCTGCCATGGCCCACGAGGAGCCTGAGGTCAGGCCTGGCCTCAAGCGCCCCCTTTATCTCCCGTGCCGTCCGCCTGATGACCCCCTCCCTCGCCGTCGCCTCCCTGC